>JAYUYR010000206.1:0-4824 GCA_043752405.1 Sphingomonas sp.
ACGTTTGACGTCGGTCACGATCAGGACTTGCGCATTGTTGGCATAGTCGAACGGGCTCGGCGCGCTGAAATGGATGGCGGGAGCCGACAGATGGCTGGCGCCGGTGCGGGCTTCGGCGCTTGCCCAGTCTTCGCCGCCGCGCAGAGTTGCCGATGTGACGATGACGCCGTGCGCGGGTTTCAGGACGGTTTCGGCAAAGGGCTTGGTCGGGTCGAGCCAGTGGCGATGCAAGCCCACATCGAAATCACGCGCTTCGATCCGGTCGACAGCGAGCCAGTCCACAAAATCGGGATCGGCAGGTCCACCAATGCGTGCGAGCAGACTGAGCCATGCCGCGACCGTATCGCGCCGCCAGCCAAGGCTCGCGATTGCGCCGTCGATCCGCGCGCGGGCAGGGCTGTCGAGCCAGTCTGGGCCATCCTCCAGCACTGCCTCTAGCCGCCGTCCCAATGCAACAAGCGGTCGAAGGAGATTGTCAAGCGCGACCGCTGCACCTTGTGCGGCTTCGACAAGTTTCCCGTCGAGTTCAGCGGCTTCGGTTTCCAATCCGTAACCCGCATCCTCGCCCTCGGCGCGCGCATAAACCGTGCCGCGCACTGCGCTCAGCAGCGCCTCGACCGGCCCAAACGGATCGCCCTCGGCAATGCGTTGCAACCAGCCATCGCCGGGCAGCGCCAGCGCGGCGATGCCCGCTGCGGCAATCGCATTCGATCCTTCGGTGTCATAGCTCGCAACGTCCGCGAGCCGCGCCGCCAATCCCCGCCGTCGCCCCCTGGCCGTGCCTTCGGGCCCAATGATCCAGCGGCGAAGTTCGATCGCTTCCTGTCCTGTCAGTGCCGCCGAAAACATGCTGTCGGCAGCGTCGAACAAATGATGGCCTTCATCGAAGACGATTCTTGTTGGACGATTCGCAACTTCCCTCCCCCGCGCCGCGTTGACCATGACCAGCGCATGGTTGGCAATGACGAGATCGGCGTCGGCGCTCGCCCGCGCGGCGCGCTCGATGAAGCATTTACGGTAATGCGGGCATCCGGCATAGACGCATTCGCCGCGCCGGTCGGTCAACGCTGTGCTGCCGGCGCGACGGAATAGCGTCGGCAACCAGCCGGGCATATCACCGCCGACCATATCGCCGTCGCGGCTGAACGATGCCCAGCGCGCAACCAGATGCGCAAGGATCGCGGCGCGGCCCGAAAAACCGCCTTGCAATGCATCCTCTAGGTTGAGCAGGCACAGATAGTTTTCGCGCCCCTTGCGTATGACGACCTTTGATTTTCGTTCTGCGGCATTTGGGAACAAGCGACGGGTTTCACCATCGAGCTGCCTTTGCAGCGCCTTTGTATATGTCGAAATCCAAACGGTTCCGCCCGCTTTATCAGCCCACAGCGAGGAAGGGCTGAGATAAGCGAGCGTCTTGCCGATCCCCGTCCCTGCCTCTGCCAGCAGCATATTGGGTTCATCCCGCCGCGCACGCGGCTCGAACGCCTGCGTCGCGGCCTCGGCATAGGCGCGCTGCCCCTCGCGCCGTTCGGCCCCGGCACCGGTCAGGTCGTCGAGCCGTTCAAGTGCGCTCTCGGGCGGGATGCTGATCGTGCGCGGTGCGGGGCGCGGTGGTTTTTCTTCCCATTCGGGGAGTTTCGCAAACAACCAGCGCTCGGCGTCCTTGGGTTTAGCAAGCACATCGCCGACAATATCTCCCCACGGCCAGCCCAGCCGACCGAGAGTGATGGCCGATGTCCACGCCCCTTCGCGTTCGGCCCAGTCGGACTTGTCCATCTGCCCGACCAACGACGCCGCGATTACCCGGAGCACCAAAGCAGCTGCGCTTTCATCAACGGGTGGTATCCCCCCCAGCGCTTCTGCCAACCCCTTGACCGTCGGCACGACAAACCGTGCAGGATGCACGAACGCGAACAGCTCAAGCAAGTCGAGGCCCGACAATTCGGGGTAGCCCAAGCGCTGTCCCACCAGTGGCGCATTGAGCAAGATCAACGGCGATTGCGCCGCACGTGCAATCGCTTCTCCCCGCCCGATCCCGCGCGTGCCAGCGTTATCCGCAATCCAGATGCCGCCATGACTTGCGTAGAGCGCAGGATGGGGCAAGAGAGCAGCCATGCAGCCGACTTGGCTTAGATAGAACGGAAGAGCAACAATTGTCCGACATCCGAAGTGCCGCTCTCGAGTCCAAGGCTTGGCCTTATGAGGAAGCGCGCAAGTTGTTGAAGCGGTATCCGGAGGGCAAGCCTTCTGCCGCGCCAGTAATTTTCGAATGCGGCTACGGCCCCTCGGGCTTGCCACACATCGGCACGTTCAATGAGGTTTTGCGCACGACGATGGTGCGTCATGCGTTTCAGACGCTCAGCGATGCACCGACGCGGTTGATCGAGTTTTCGGACGATATGGACGGGTTGCGCAAGGTGCCCGACAACGTGCCGAACGCGGCGATGCTGACCGAACATTTCGGCAAGCCGCTCAGCCGCATTCCCGATCCGTTCGAAAAATTCGAAAGTTTCGCCGCGCACAACAATGCGATGCTGCGTGAATTCCTCGACCGGTTCGGCTTTGACTACGAATTCATTTCGTCATCGTCGCAATATGAAAGCGGGGTGTTCGATGATGCGCTGAAGGGCATTCTGCGCAATTATGACGCGATCATGGGCGTGATGATCCCGACGCTGCGCAAGGAACGCGCGGCGACTTACTCGCCCGTCCTGCCGATCAGCGCGAAGACGGGGATTGTCCTGCAAGTGCCGGTCGAAGTCGTCGATGCCGACGCGGGTTTGATCCGCTTCAATGACGGTGGCGATATGGTCACGCAGTCGGCGCTCGGCGGGCAGGCCAAGCTGCAATGGAAAGTCGACTGGGCGATGCGCTGGGTCGCGCTCGGCGTGGATTATGAAATGTATGGCAAGGACTTAATCGACAGCGGCGAGCAGTCGGCCAAGATTGCGCGCATCCTGGGCGGGCGGAAACCCGAAGGCTTCGTCTATGAAATGTTCCTCGACGAGCTGGGGCAGAAGATTTCCAAGTCGAAAGGCAATGGGCTGACGCTCGAACAATGGCTGACCTATGGCACGCAAGAAAGCCTGTCGTTTTTCGCCTATCGCGAGCCCAAGAAGGCAAAGGCGCTGCACATCGGCGTCATTCCGCGCGCAGTCGACGAGTATTTTCAGTTTCGCGGCAATTACGCCGCGCAAGCCATTGAGCAGAAGCTAGGCAATCCGGCGCATCATATTCATGATGGCACGGTGTCGCCCGATGTGCCGCCGGTTACGTTCGGGCTGTTGCTCAATCTCGCGGGCGTGTTGGGTGGCGAGGCAACAGCGGATCAAGTGCGCGCCTATTTGAGCAACTACATACAGGGCGGCAAAATCACACCCGAACTCGACGCGCTGATCGGCCATGCGCTTGCCTATAACCGCGATTATGTCGCGCCGACGCTCAAGCGCCGCAAGCCCAAGGGCCAAGAGATCGCCGCGCTCGAACGCCTCGACCGCGAACTCGCCGCCCTGCCCGAAGGCGCCGACGGTGTCGCCATTCAAGACATTGTTTACGCCATCGGCAACGAAGCCGGCTTTGAGAAACTGCGCGACTGGTTCCAGGCGCTCTACGAAACGCTGCTGGGCTCGTCGCAGGGGCCAAGAATGGGCAGTTTCATTGCGCTTTACGGCGTCGCAAATACCCGCAGATTGATTGCCGAGGCGTTGGCCTAAACCCCGCCACGCTTGACCCAGTCATCAATCTTCTTTTCCAGCACCGTCAGTGGCAGCGCACCGGTCATCAGCACCTGGGCATGGAATTTGCGGATGTCGAACTTCGCGCCCAGCCGCTTTTCGGCATCCGCGCGCAACCGCTGGATCGTCATCGCACCGATCTTGTAAGCCAGCGCTTGGCTCGGGATTGCAATGTAGCGTTCGACTTCGGCAGTGGCATCAGTTTTTCCCATGTCACTGTTTGCCAGCATGTACGTAATCGCCTGATCGCGGCCCCACCCCTTTGAGTGCAGGCCGGTATCGACCACCAATCGCATTGCACGGAGCATTTCATCCGACAATGTGCCCATCCGCTGATACGGGTCTTTGTAATAGCCCATCTCGTAGCCCAGCGTTTCGGCATAGAGCGCCCAGCCCTCCACATAAGCTGTGTTGCCGCCAAAGCGCATGAACGGCGGCAGCGTCGCATTTTCCTGTGCCAGACTGATCTGGAAATGATGCCCAGGTGATCCTTCGTGCAGGTAAAGCGTGGTCATCCCCGGCGTCGTCCGTGATGGCAAATCATAGGCATTGAAATAAAATATGCCGGGACGAGTGACACCGTCGGGCGTGCCCGACTCATAGGAACCGCCCGCCTCGAACTTTTCGCGAAACGGTTCGTAAGGGCGGATTTCAAGTTTGGATTTCGGAATTGTCGAAAAATATTGCGGGACCAGCGCATCAACCTTTTTGCCGATGGCATAATATTCTTGCGTCAACGCCTCACGTGACGCCGGTTTCAGCTTGGGGTCGGTGCGTAGGTTGTCAAAAAACTCGCCCAGTGTGCCCTTGAACCCGACTTCGGTTTTCACCCCTTCCATCGCAGTGCGGATGCGCGCGACTTCGCTCAAGCCCAGATTGTGGATAGCATCCGGCTTTAATGGCAGCGTCGTCGTGCTTTCGATCAGTTGTTGATACAGGACGTCACCGCCCTTCATCGCACTCAGACCAACACCGTCGCGCGCGACCGCAAGATATTCGTCGGCAAGAAAGCTGCGCAACCGGCGATAGGCCGGGAAGATGCCATCGGCGATGGCGGCGCGATATTGACCCGGAATTCGTGCCTTGTCTG
>JAYUYR010000207.1:0-4814 GCA_043752405.1 Sphingomonas sp.
AGCAGAATGCCCGAGGCGAGCGCACCGAGGACGAAGTATTTCAAGCCCGCCTCTGCCGAGCGCGTATCACGGCGCATGAAGCTCGCGAGGACATAGGACGCCAGGCTCTGCAGCTCGAGGCCAATATAGAGCGTGATCAGGTCGGTTGCCGACACCATTATTCCTGCTCCGGCGGTCGCGAAGAGGATCAAAATCGGATATTCGGCGCGCAACCGGTCGCCAGTGGCGAAAAAGCGCGGCGCGATGATGATCGACACCGCCGTCGCGGCATAGATTAGAATTTTGGCGAAGGCGGCAAACGCGTCGCCGCTATACAAGCCGCCGAAGCCGATCCCGTACGGGTTGGCGATGACGGCAGAGGCTGCTACGAAAAGCAGCGCGACCGACGCGACCGAAATTGCAGGCGTCGCGTTGTCGCCCCGCCATGCCGCGACAAGCATCAGCACAATGGCCCCGATGCTAAGGATGAGTTCGGGCAGCGTGAGTAGCAGATCGTTCATTCATGCCCTCCCGCCGCGTGCGCGACTGGCGCGTGAAGCTTGCCCGCCGCCAACTGAGCGTCGCTGCCGGGGTTTGCGCGTTCGATACGAGCGACGATTGCCCCGACATCACGGCGCATCGGCTTCAAAAAACTTTCGGGATAAATGCCCATCCAGAATACGACCACGACGATCGGCACGAACATTGCGATTTCACGTTTGTTGAGGTCGGGCATCGCCAGCGTGTCGTCACCCGCCGCCTTGCCGTAAATCATCCGCGCATAGAGATAGAGCATATAAGCCGCGCCAAGGATGATCCCCGTGGTCGCCACAAACGCGACCCAGCTCGAGGCCTTGTAGGCGCCAACAAGTGCCAGGAATTCGCCGACAAATCCGCTGGTGCCGGGCAGGCCGACCGACGCCATCGTGAATATCAGGAAGAAGAGTGCATAGTGCGGCATGGTATCTGCCAGTCCGCCGTAACGCCCGATTTCACGCGTATGCAGCCGGTCATAAACGACGCCGACACACAGGAACAATGCGCCCGAAACAAGCCCATGACTGAGCATGACAAGCATCGCGCCTTCGATCCCCTGCCGGTTGAATGCGAGCAAGCCGATGGTCACGAAGGCCATGTGCGCGACGCTTGAATAGGCAATCAGCTTCTTCATGTCCGACTGCACGAGCGCGACGAGGCTGGCATAGACAACGGCAATCATCGACAGCCCCATGACGAGCCAGAACCAATAGGCGGTGCCTTCGGGAAACATCGGCAACAGGAAGCGGATGAAACCATAGCCGCCCATTTTGAGCAGCACTCCTGCGAGGATCACCGACCCTGCAGTCGGTGCCTGCACATGCGCATCGGGCAGCCAGGTGTGGACCGGCCACATCGGCATCTTGACCGCAAATGATGCGAAAAACGCGATCCACAGCCACGTCTGCGCGTCGGGACTGAAATCATATTGCATCAGCGTCGGGATGTCGGTCGTTCCCGCCGTTTGCGCCATCCACAACATCGCAACCAGCATCAGCACCGATCCGAGCAATGTGTAGAGGAAGAACTTGTAGCTTGCGTAAATCCGGTTCGCGCCACCCCAGACACCGATGATCAAGTACATCGGGATCAGGCCGGCTTCGAAGAAGATGTAAAACAGAAACAAATCCTGCGCTGCGAACACACCAATCATCAGCGCCTCCATCAGGAGGAACGCAGCCATATATTCGGGAACCCGTTTGGTAATCGATTCCCATGATGCGGCAATGCAGATCGGCATCAGGAATACGCTGAGCATGATGAGCATCAGCGCGATCCCGTCAATGCCAAGCGCCCATGCGAAACGGCCGAATAGCGGGATATTCTCCTGAAATTGCCATTGAGCCCCATTCGGATCAAAATTAACCCAAAGGATGGTTCCGAGAACCAGATCCGCGAACGTCGCCGCCAAGGCGACAAACTTCGCCTGGGATGGCGGAACATAAAGGCAAACCAACGCCGCAACCATCGGCAGCGCGATCATCAGCGTGAGAATACCGCTCATCGCGTCATAACCCATGTGGCAGCGGCGCTCAGGCCGATTAACATCACGAGCGCATAGGTATAAAGATACCCCGACTGGAGCTTTGCTGCGAGGCTGCTCCCCTGCGCCACGACGGCTGCCGCACCGTCGGGTCCGAACCGGTCGATCACACCTTCATCAACGCCCTTCCAGAACAGGCGGCCAACCGCGAACGCTGGTCTCACGAAGATCATGTTGTAAAGCTCGTCCCAATACCATTTGTTGAGAAGGAAAGCGTAGATAGGTCCGAAGGTTGCGACAAAACGCCCGGGAATGCTCGTGTCGCGGATGTAGGCCCACCAGGCGATGCCGAGACCAGTTAGCATGACGATTGTAGCGGACAGCTTCACCAGCAACGGCACTTCATGCATCGCGTGCATAAGATGCGTATCGAATGCGATGCTGCCCTTCCAGAATTCAACGCCGTGTTCGGCATCGAGGAAGCTGTGGTGAAAGCCAATGCCAGCAAATACTGCCCCGATCGACAAAAGCCCTAGCGGGACGAGCATCGACATAGGGCTTTCAAGCGGATGATAGCCCGCCGTGCCATCGTCGCTTTTCGCTGGATGGCCATGCGTGATATGGTGCGACTGATCCCATCGCGGTTTGCCCCAAAAGGTCAGGAACATCAGCCGCCACGAGTAAAAGCTGGTCAATAGGGCACCGAACACCGCAACGAAGAAAGCGATGCCACCGTGCTCGCCGCCGCGCGCAAAGGCTGCCTCGATGATCGCGTCCTTCGAATAGAAACCGGCGAACCCGAATACACCAAGGATGCCGACACCCGTTATTGCCAGGGTGCCCACCAGCATCGCGTAGAAGGTCCACGGGATATGTTTCCGAAGGCCGCCATAATAGCGCATGTCCTGCTCATGGTGCATCGCATGGATCACCGACCCGGCGCCAAGGAACAGCAGCGCCTTAAAGAACGCGTGGGTGAACAGGTGGAACATCGCCCCGCCAAACGCACCGACGCCTGCGGCCATGAACATATAGCCGAGCTGCGAGCAGGTTGAATAGGCGATCACGCGCTTGATGTCGGTCTGTGTCGTGCCGACGGTGGCCGCGAAGAAGGCGGTTGCCGCGCCTACCAGAGTCACGGTCATCATCGCGGTTTCGGATGTGACGAACATCGGCGACAGACGACAAACCATGAATACGCCCGCTGTCACCATCGTCGCGGCATGGATCAGCGCGGAAACCGGCGTCGGCCCCTCCATAGCATCGGGCAGCCACGTGTGCAGGCCAAGCTGTGCCGACTTGCCCATCGCTCCGACGAACAGGAGAAGGCACAGCAACGTCATCACTTCGAACCGAGCGCCGAGAAACCCGATCGTCGTCCCCGCCATCGCGGGCGCGCCTTCTAGGATCGCCGGTATCGACACCGTGCCGAACACAAGGAACGTCCCGAAAATCCCCAGCGAAAAGCCGAAATCGCCAACGCGGTTGACGACGAACGCCTTGATCGCTGCCGCGTTTGCGCTTGGTTTGTGATACCAGAAGCCGATGAGGAGGTAGGACGCAAGACCCACCCCTTCCCAACCGAAGAACATTTGCACCAGATTGTCCGCCGTCACGAGCATCAGCATCGCAAAGGTGAAAAGCGAAAGATAAGCGAAAAAGCGCGGCTGGCTCGGGTCTTCGGCCATATAGCCCCAGCTATACAGGTGCACGAGCGCGGAGACTGTGGTCACAACGACCAGCATGACGGCCGTCAGCGTATCGACGCGCAAGGACCAATCGACCACCATGTCACCCGACCGGATCCAGTCGAGCACCGGCACGACCTGCGCCTCCGAATGCCCGCCAAGGAACCCGATAAAGATTGGCCATGCCAGCGCGCAACTACCGAACAATGCGCCAGTCGTGATGACCTTTGAAGCGGTATTGCCGATGATGCGACCACCCAAACCAGCAACCAGGGCTGCGAGCAACGGCAAGAAAACAAGTGCCAAAATGCTGTGGATCATCATCCCCGCATCCTGTTCACATCGTCGACCGAAATCGTCGCGCGGCCCCGGAAATAGATGACGAGGATGGCCAGACCAATTGCCGCCTCCCCCGCCGCAACGGTCAGGACGAACATCGCAAATACTTGGCCCACCAGATCGCCGAGGAATGCACTGAAGGCGACGAAGTTGATGTTTACGCTCAATAAAATGAGTTCGATCGACATGAGGATGACAATCAAATTTTTGCGGTTGATGAAAATGCCGAGCACGCCAAGCACGAAGAGGATTGCACTGACCGCAATGTAGTGATGAAGGCCAATCACAGCTCCACCCCTGAGCCGACCGGCTGGTCCTTGACGATCCGCACGGCATCCTGCGGACGGCGGCGGACCTGGCTGTCGATGTTCTGCGCTTTGGCGCCTGCACGCTCGCGATGCGTCAAGACGATCGCACCGATCATCGCGACGAGCAGCACCAGCCCTGCCGCTTCGAACGCATAGAGATAACGCGTGTAAAGCAACAGGCCGATGGCCTCGGTATTTGGCACCGCATTCGCGATCGGTGACGCCCGTTCGGCCAGCACGACCGACCCGGCGGTCCACGCGAATGTTGCGATCAGCGTTTCAGCGACGAGCGCCGCCGCGATCACCAGCCCGAACGGCAGATATTTCGTGAACCCCTGCCGCATTTCGGAAAAATCAATGTCGAGCATCATGACGACAAACAGGAACAGCACCGCAACCGCGCCGACGTAGACGATGACGAGCAGCATGGCGATGAACTCCGCCCCCACCAGCACCATCAGCCCCGCCGCGTTAAAAAAC
>JAYUYR010000208.1:0-4813 GCA_043752405.1 Sphingomonas sp.
GATGCCCTCGTCGCGTCGGACCTTGGCCCCGCTACAGCGAAAACCATCCGTGACAAGCTCGCCGACACCAGATTCGAGCGCGGCGTCGATGCCAGGGGCGTCCGCGCCGTCATGGCCGACGAAATCGCCAAAGTTCTCCGCCCCGTTGCCAAGCCCATCGAAATTGACGCTTTCCCCCGCCCGCAAGTCATCCTCGTCATCGGGGTCAACGGGTCGGGCAAGACCACCACCATCGCCAAACTCGCGCACCTGTTTCTCGAACAGGATTACGGCGTCATGCTCGCGGCGGGCGATACCTTCCGCGCGGCGGCCATTGGCCAGCTCAAGGTCTGGGCTGACCGCCTCGGCATCCCCATCGTCAGCGGTCCCGAAGGTGGCGACGCAGCCGGTATCGTGTTTGATGCGGTTAAAAAGGCAACCGAGACCGGCATAGACGTCCTCATCGTTGACACAGCGGGTCGCCTTCAGAACAAGCGCGAGCTGATGGACGAACTCGCCAAGGTTCGCCGCGTTCTCGGGCGCATCAATCCCGCCTCGCCGCACGACGTCGTCCTCGTCCTCGACGCCACCACCGGCCAGAACGCGCTCAGCCAGATCGAGGTGTTCAAGGAAGTCGCTGGTGTCACCGGGCTCGTCATGACCAAGCTCGACGGCAGCGCGCGTGGCGGTGTCCTTGTTGCAGCGGCCGAAAAGTTCGGCCTCCCCATTCACGCTGTCGGTGTCGGCGAAACATTGAACGACCTTCGCCCGTTTGATGCCGACGAATTGGCACGCGCCATTGCAGGAGTTGACCGTTGAGCGACATTGAGACCAAACCCAAACCACATCCGGGCTGGAGCCTCGCCATCTCCTATGGTCCGCTTCTGGTGTTCTTCGCAGCCTATAAGTTCAGCAACGTTTTCACCGGGACTGCGGCCTTCATGGCGGCAATTGTGGCCGCCGTCATTGTGTCGAAAATCAAGCTGGGGCGCGTCGAGCCTATGCTCTGGCTCTCGGCCATTCTCGTGATCGGTTTCGGCGGCCTGACCATCTGGCTGCACGATCAGAGATTTATCCAGCTCAAGCCGACAATCATCTATGCATTGCTCGGCGGTTTGCTGCTGGGCGGGCTGGCGATGAGGAAGCCGCTTCTAAAATATGTTCTCGAAGCCGGTTATGACGGCCTTTCGGATCGAGGATGGCATGTGATGTCGCTAAGTTGGGGGCTGTTCTTCATCGCAATGGCAATCGTCAACGAAGTGATCCGAGCCATGTTCGATTTCGATACGTGGCTTTTGATCAAGGTCTGGGCGCTGCCGGTCCTGTCGATCCTCTTCGCAATTGCAACCGTGCCGCTTATGACCAAACACGGCTTCGGCGAAACCAAAGCCGATTAAGCCGCCCGCTTTTCGAGCATCCCGTGTTTGCGTAGACAGTGCCGCAACTGGTCGTAGGACAGCGCCAGCGCTTTTGCGGCCTCGCGCTGGTTGAAACGACAGCGAGCCAGGGTCGCCTCTAATATCACCTTCTCATGCGCATCGACGGCCGCGCGCAGGTCGGTTATGATCTTCCGTCCATCCCGAGCATCGTCAACGGACCGATGCATGTCAGGTACCGCGACTGCGCTCGGCACAAACGGAACTACATTCGCCGCCGGTTGCCACGGCGACGCGAACGGATCGAACTCGATCACATCGATTGGCACCGCTTCGTCGCGCCAGCGATACACCGCGCGTTCGATCACGTTCTTCAATTCGCGAACATTGCCAGGCCACGCATATGCCACCAGCACCGCACTCGCTTCGGCCGAAAAGCCCGGCCATTCGCGCCAGCCAATCTCGGAAGCCATCCGCCGCCCGAAATGATCCGCCAGAACCGGCACATCCCCCTCTCTCGCGCGCAACGGCGGCAGGGTCACGACTTCGAATGCCAGGCGGTCGAGCAGATCAGCGCGGAACCGCCCCTTGTCGACCAGTTCGGGCAGGTTCTCGTTCGTCGCTGCCACGATCCGCACATCGACCTGCAAAGGCTTGTTCGCGCCGATCCGCGTGACTTCGCCATATTCGACCGCGCGTAACAGCCGTTCCTGCGCGCCTGCAGACAGCGTTGCCAGCTCGTCGAGGAACAGCGTGCCGCCGTCGGCTTCCTCAAACCGCCCCTCGCGCGCCCGCGTCGCCCCGGTAAATGCGCCCGCCTCATGTCCGAACAATTCGGCTTCAATCAGTGTCTCGGCCAGTGCAGCACAGTTCATCGTAACCAGCGGCCCTGCCCAGCGCGGGCTGAGGCGGTGCAACCGCTCGGCAATTAGTTCCTTGCCCGTCCCGCGCTCGCCGATGACGAGCACTGGCCGGTTCAGTGCAGCCGCACTGCTTGCGCGTTCGATGCTGTCTAAAAAGGCATAGGACTGCCCGACAACCTGTTGTGTACGATCCATTGCCGATAGTTAGCAATTTGTGCTAATACTTGGCAAGTCTAATCTTTGTTTGAAACCGGTTTTTCCCACTTTTGCGCCATTTTCTAAATTGGCACGCTTCCTGCTAAACTGTTCATATCCCCGCCGGATGGTCCGACGGGAAAACAGATTTCAACCCAAATAGGGAGATCACAAATGACGAACGTAAATTCAGTCCGCAAATCTGCCGTAGCTGCTCTTGCACTCGGCGTTGTCCTCTTCAGCCTTACGGGTCTCGACTCGACGCTGAAGCCCACAGCTTTCGCCGCAACGGCGACAATCCAAACGACCGCACAGGCCTAACCCTGATGCGTATCGTGACCGGGGCAGGCCGCCCCTTGCTAGGCCTGCCCCGGCAAACGATCTAAGGTTCATTCCAGGAGTTACGATTATGGGCATTTTCTCGCGCACCCGCGATATCATCGCAGCCAACATGACCGACATGCTCGATCGCGCGGAAGACCCGGCCAAGATGATTCGCATCATCATCCTCGAAATGGAGGAAACACTGGTCGAAGTCCGTGCCGGCGCGGCCCGCACCATTGCCGATCAAAAGGAAATGCGGCGTCATATCGACAAGCTCGCCACGCTAGAGAGCAACTGGCAGGAAAAGGCCGAACTCGCGCTGTCGAAAGGCCGCGATGACCTTGCCAAGGCTGCACTGGTGGAAAAGGCCAAGGCGACCGATATGGCCGACCAATTGTCAAATCAGATCAAAGTGCTCGACGACTCGCTGCGCGCTTCGGAAGCCGATATTGCCAAGCTTCAGAACAAGCTGCGCGACGCCCGCACCCGCCAGAGCGGTATCGAAAACCGCATTGATAGCGCCAACCAACGTTACCGGATGCGCGAAGCCTATGCCGGCGAACGCACGAAGGACGCCTTCTCGCGCTTCGACGTTCTCGAACGCGAAGCCGACCTGGCCGAGGGCCGGGCCGACGCGATGGGCATGGGCAACGTCAAGACGCTCGACGAGGAAATCGCCGAACTGCGCACTTCGGAAAAAATCGATGCCGAACTCGAAGCCATGAAGGCCAAGATCAAAGCGGCCGGAAAGAAAGGGTAATCCCATGGAAGACGTATTCTTGCCCATCATCATCTGTGGCACGCTGTTCATCGGGCTGCCGTGGCTGGTGTTCCACTACATCACCAAGTGGAAGCAGGCGAAAGTGCTTACGGTCGATGATGAACGGTTGCTCGACGACATGCACGAAACTGCGCGCCGTCTCGAAGATCGCCTGATCACCATCGAACGCATCATGACCGCCGATAATCCCAACTGGAAATCCGGCCACTAGCCTCAGAATTCTCTAGGAGATTTGTAATGACCGACCGTCGCACGAGCTATTATCTCGACAAGCAAAACGCCAAATGGCTGGGCGTATGCTCGGGGATCGCCGAATACACTGGCATCGACCGCACCTGGGTTCGCGTTGCCGCCGTTGTCCTGACGATCATGGGAGGCTTCCCGTGGACGCTGGTCGCTTACTGGGTCACGGCCTGGGTCGCCAATCCGAAGCCCTACGGACTTTACGAGAATGCCGAGGACGCGAAGTTCTGGCAGGGCGTCCGCCAGTCACCGACGCGCAGCACACGCGATGTCAAAGCCAAGTTCCGCGACATCGACCGCCGCCTCGCCGACGTCGAAACTTATTACACCAGCCGCAACTCGAGCCTCGCCAACGAGATCGACAACCTCAAGTAATGCGCTGAACAGGGAGGATTATCATGAATTTCGGAGGACCAGGTTTCGTGCTCGCCATCATCGCAATGTCGATGATCGGATGGATCATCACCAGCTGGATCCGCGCAAAGCACGGCTACCCGCTCGAAGGCGAATGGGGCGGCACGATCAACAAGGACGACCCCAAGGCCGCCCGCCAGATCGAATTGCTCAGCAGCGAAAACGAGCAACTCACTGGCAAAGTGAGCCGCCTCGAAGACCGCATTGCGGTTCTCGAGCGGATCGTCACCGACAAACCCGCTCGCCTTTCCGCCGAAATCGACGGTCTGCGTTGAGCACGGATTTACTGGAGAAATAAAATGGCCGAAAACGTAATCATCCCGATTCTGCCTTACATAATTTTGGGTGGCATGTTGCTGGGCGCGTTTGCCATCGCCACCGGGTTTTATCTAACCAGGCTGCGCATCAAGAACGGCTACCCGCTTGAGGGCAGCTGGGGCAACGCGATCTACCCGCAAAAGAATGAGGAAACTGTCGAGCGCGTCAAGCTGCTAAGTCAGGAAAATGCACAGCTCCGCGCCGAACTCGGCTCGATGAAGGACCGGCTCGCCAACGTCGAACGCATCGTTACCGACGAAGCGCACGGCCTGAACCGCGAGATCGAATTGCTTCGCTCCAAACCCGCTAACTAGGGATTA
>JAYUYR010000209.1:0-4790 GCA_043752405.1 Sphingomonas sp.
TCGGGATCGATTGAGCTGCGCCCCGCAGCGAGCAGTTCGTCGATATCCGCCTGTTCGATCCGGTGCCCGCCCAGTTCAACTTCGACCGAAGCAATGTCACTGATCAAGCCACCTGCCGAAAAGCTGACCCAGACATCCTCGATGTTGATGCCCGCGATCCGTTCGGCCTGCTCCACCGCCTCACGCACCGCTTTTTCGGTCATGTCCATGTCCGCGATGTAGCCGCGCCGCACGCCCTTGCTCTCGCGCTGGCCCGTGCCAAGGACGGTCAATTCACCCTGCTCACCTCGTTCGGCAATCAGCGCAGACACTTTCCACGATCCGATATCAAGCGCCGTAATCAAATTCTCGCGCCGTGGTTGCGCCATTATGCTGTACCCCCCCGCTCGTCGATTTCAGGCCCGCTTTCGGCATTCTCGGTCGGCTTGTCGATTGCCGGTTTGTTCTTGCCGACCCGCACGAACATCTTTGCTGGATCGCGCATATCGAACCGCACAAACCCCCGACCTAACAGCCGGTCCGCCCCGTCCATGCCCTCGAACTTGTTCAGTGCCGCCGCCGACGGCTTTTCGCCCTCGGGCAGCGCCAGCACTTCCCCGGACTGGAATTTCAAGTCCCAGCGCCGCCCGCCGACCCAGGTTGCACCCGCCAGCATAGGCTTCAGGCGCGGGGCATTGGCCATCAATTCGCTCAGCGCCGTCGCCTGCACATTGGCATCGGGGCCGATCACCAGCGGCAGGTCGGGCATCGCATTCAGCGCCACCGGCTCAAGCACGATTCCTTGATCGTCGATTAGCGACAATTGCCCGCCATGCTGCCACACCGCGCCGGGCTTGCGTTCGACGATATCCACGACCAGCGTATCAGGCAGCCTCCGCGACACCCGCGCATCGGCAATCCAGCCATATTGCAACAGTTGCGACCGCACTTTGTTCAGATCGACCAGCGGCATCGCGCGGCTGTTCTGGTCGAGCGCGACGGCATAGACCGTCAGCCGCTCCATACGGTCGATCCCTGTGACTTCGACGCGTTTCACGGCAAAGCCTGCCCGCCCGACACCCTCGGCGAACTGCTGCCCCAAATAGCCGGGCACGCCCAGCATTACCGCAATCGCGACAATCGCAGCCCCTGTGGTCATCAGGATCGTCCACGTCGCCATCCGCTGCCACACCGCAGCATTGATCGGGATGGCCCCGATGGCGCGCGTCAGCATCGACGGCGGCTTCTTGCCCCGCGTGCCTCGCTTGACCGCCGGCCGCGCTTTGTTCGTGCTGCGCCGGATCGTTGCTCCTGCCGTCATAGCGCTTCATCCAGTATCGTCTGGACCAACTGGTCGTAGCTCATGCCTAGATATTTCGCTTGTTCGGGGACCAGGCTCAGCGGCGTCATCCCCGGCTGGGTGTTGACCTCGAGCAGAAACAGTCCCTCGACGCCCTTTTCGTCATCCCAGCGGAAGTCCGACCGTGACGTGCCCTTGCAGCCCAGCACGCGGTGCGCCTTCAACGCCATGTCGAGACACGCTTGCTCTATATCAGGAGGTATGTTCGCGGGACAGATATGTTCGGTCATCCCGTCGGTATACTTAGCTTCATAATCGTAAAACCCACTCTTGGGTCGCAACTCGGTCACCGCCAGCGCGCGGTCACCCAGGACAGCGGTCGTCAACTCGCGCCCGCGAATGAACGGCTCGGCGAGCAGTTCGTCAAAATCCTGCCACGGCCCCAACACATCGCGGCCTATCGGTGACCCATAATTACCCTCGGCCGTTACGATCGCCACGCCGACCGACGATCCTTCGTTGACCGGTTTCAAGACGTAAGGGCGCGGCAGCGGATCGCCCAGATACAGGCTTTCGGACTTGACGATATGCCCGCCCGGCATTCGAATGCCGTGCGGGCTCAACGTCTGTTTCGACAGCTGCTTGTCGATGGCGATCACTGACGTGGCCATGCCCGAGTGCGTATATCTGACGCCCATCAGGTCGAACATCCCCTGCACCGAGCCGTCTTCGCCGGGTGTTCCGTGCAGCGCATTGAATATAACATCGGGCCGGATCGCGGCGATACCCTGCGCGACATTACGGTCCATATCGACGCGCACCACCTCATGCCCCAGCCGTTCGCACGCCCCGGCAATGCCCGCGCCACTGGTCAGCGAGACTTCGCGTTCGGCGGACCACCCGCCCATGAGCACGGCAACTTTCATCAACCCTCTCTCTTCAGGGGAGAGGGCGACTCGGCCCCAGCCGAGCGGGCAGTGGGGTCACCCACCCTTTGAATTTCCCACTCCAACATCACACCCGAATGCGCCCTCACTTTTTCGCGAACCTCTTCGCCCAACGCTTCGATGTCGGCACTAGTTGCAGCGCCAAGGTTGAGCAGAAAATTGCAGTGCTTTTCCGAAACCTGCGCATCGCCGCGCCGCAGCCCGCGACAGCCCGCTGCGTCAACCAAAGCCCACGCCTTGTGCCCCGACGGGTTTTTGAACGTCGATCCTCCGGTGCGCGACCGCAGTGGTTGCGAGGCTTCGCGTTCGGCGGCAATCCGGTCCATCTCGGCCCCGATGATCGCAGGGGCACCGGGCACCCCGGCAAAGGTCGCGCTCACCACAATCGCGCCTTCGGGCAAGGCGGAATGGCGGTAGCTATAGCCAAGCGCGTCGAGCGCCAGAGTCAGCACCTCGCCCGACTGCAGCACGAAATCGGCCCTGACCAATATATCGGCAACTTCACGGCCATAGGCTCCGGCGTTCATCCGCACGGCACCACCGACCGTCCCCGGAATCCCGCGCAGGAACTCAAGCCCCGCGACCCCGGCGTCGCGCGCAGCACTTGCTACCGCAATACCCGGCGCGCCCGCACCGCAGGTCAGGCAGTTGCCGTCAACACTGATCGCGGCGAACGCCTTGCCCAAACGCACTGTTACTCCGCGAATGCCCCCGTCACGGACGATGAGGTTCGACCCCAGCCCGAGCGGCCAGACCGGGCCATCGGGACTGGCGCGCAGGAAATCCTGGAGGTCGGCGACGTCGGCGGGTTCGAAAAGCTGGTCAGTGGGGCCGCCCGATTTGAACCACACCAGTGGTGCGAGCGGGGCGTCGGCGGTGACACGACCTCTAATTCCGTTCGAGCCCTTGTCAAAGCGCTGTCCTTCTTTCCCGCCACCGTTCGAAGGAAAGGACAGCTCTTCAACAAGCTCAGGGTGAACGGTTTTTGTTGGCGCAGGTGTGCTCATCCCCGCACCTTTTGAACGGCAGCAGCCAATCCCGCCGCCCATTTGGTAATATCACCCGCGCCAAGGCAGACGACCATATCGCCCGCAACCGCCTCGCCCGCCAGCGCCGCTGCCAGAGCATCGGCATCGGCAATCTCTGCCGCGGCCCGGTGCCCGCGTGACTTCAGCCGGTCGACCAGTGCCGCCGCGCTGACACCTTCGACCGGTACTTCGCCTGCTGCATAGACCGGCGTGACATACACAATATCAGCATCGTTAAACGCCTGGGCAAATTCATCCATCAGTCTGCCAAGACGCGAGTAACGGTGCGGCTGAACGACGGCGATCACGCGGCCCTCAACGCCCTCGCGCGCCGCCGACAGGACCGCACGGATTTCGACCGGATGATGCCCGTAATCGTCGATGATCGTGACACCGCCAACCTCGCCAACATTGGTAAAACGCCGTTTGACCCCGCCAAATGCACCGAACCCCTTCTGGATAGTCGCATCGTCAAGGCCAAGCTCAATTGCCACTGCAATCGCAGCGAGCGCATTCTGGACATTGTGCCGCCCTGCCATCGGCAGCGAGACATCTTCGATGCTGCGCGTCGATCCATCGCGGTGGCGGATGATCACTTCAAAACGGTTGCCCCCTGCGCCCGGCTCGACATTGACGCCGCGCACATCGGCTTGCGCGCTGAAGCCATAGGTCACGATCCGCCGGTCGCGGACACGCGGGAGCAGCGCCTGCACTTCGGGATGGTCAAGGCACAGCACAGCCGCGCCATAAAAGGGCACATTCTCGATGAACTCGACAAACGCATCTTTTACCGCGTCGAACGATCCGTAATGATCAAGATGTTCGGGATCGATATTCGTCACTACCGCGACCGTGCCGTCGAGGCGCAGGAAACTGCCATCGCTTTCGTCGGCTTCGACCACCATCCAGTCCGATGCGCCCAACCGCGCGTTCGACCCGTAGGAATTGATAATCCCGCCGTTGATGACGGTCGGGTCGACCCCGCCCGCATCGAGCATCGCGGCAATCATGCTGGTCGTCGTCGTCTTGCCGTGTGTGCCTGCCACAGCAACAGTCGACTTCAGCCGCATCAGTTCGGCGAGCATTTCCGCACGACGGACGACGGGAATGCGCCGTTCATAAGCCGAAGCCACTTCGGGGTTGACGCGCTTGATGGCGGTCGAGGTCACAACCACAGCCGCGTCGCCCAGATTATCGGCGCTATGCCCGATGGCGACAGGGATGCCGCGCGCGCGCAGTCCTTCAATTACATAGCCCTCGGCAATGTCAGACCCCTGAACCTTGTAGCCCAGATTGTGCATCACTTCGGCAATGCCCGACATGCCAATGCCGCCAATGCCGACGAAATGGATCGTTCCGATGTCGGTCGCGACCCCCCTCATGAAGCATAGGCCGGTTTAAAACGGGCAGGCTGCAAGCCGATGGGCACAGGCCCCATGCTTTCGACCAGATCGGCCAGATGTCGCGTCGCATCGGGGCGGCCACAACCCCAGGCGCGCTTGGCGGCATTGGCAAGGCCAACCGCATCAAGGCCCA
>JAYUYR010000210.1:0-4782 GCA_043752405.1 Sphingomonas sp.
GCTGCGCACCTGAAGCTCGGCAAGCAAGCCCGCGACGACGGTGCCTTCGACAGCGACAACATTCTCGGCGACGTCACTGAAGCGCTCATCGGCGCGCTCTACCTCGACCATGGCTTCGACGCCGCCGAAGGCTTCATTCGCAAACACTGGGCCGCTCTGGTGGAGGGGCATATCGACGCCCCCCACCACCCCAAATCCGCGCTTCAGGAATGGGCCGCCGCACATAGCCGCCGCCCGCCCACCTATACCATTACCGACCGCAGCGGCCCTCACCATGCGCCACGCTTTACCGTCACCGTCAGCCTAGGCAGCGCAGGCGAAGCGTCGGCTACCGGGCCGTCGAAGCAGGATGCAGAAACTGCGGCAGCCTCTGCCTTACTGGATCAACTCAAATGAAATGCGGCCTTGTTGCCATTCTCGGTGCTCCCAATGCTGGCAAATCCACGCTGGTCAACGCGCTTGTCGGCCAGAAAGTCGCAATCGTCAGCCCGAAGGCACAGACGACGCGCGTGCGCCTGATGGGCATTGCCATACAGGATGAAACCCAAATCCTCCTCGTCGATACGCCCGGCATTTTCGAAGGAAAACGCCGCTTCGACCGGGCTATGGTGCAGGCCGCATGGGGCGGGACGCAGGACGCCGACATGATCGTACTGCTGATCGATGCCAAGGGCGGCCTTGGCCCCAAGGTCGAAGGCATTTTGACGGGGCTGGAATCCCGTCCCGAACCCAAGCTCCTCGTGCTCAACAAAGTCGATGTTGCCGACCATGGCAAAATGCTCCGCCACATCACTGTGCTGACCGAGCGGCTAAGCTTTACAGACACACTGATCATCAGCGCAACAACGGGCGACGGCGTGGCCGACCTCAAAACGCGCCTCGCTGCTGCCATGCCCGAGGGGCCGTGGCACTTCCCGGCTGACCAGATCAGCGACGCGACCGACCGCGTCATGGCCGCCGAAATCACGCGCGAGCAGATTTTTTTACAACTCTATCAAGAACTGCCGCAGGCCTGCGCGGTCGAGACCGAAAAATATGAGGAACGCCCCGACGGATCGGTAGAAATCCACCAGCAAATCCTCGTCGCCCGCGACAGCCAGCGCGCCATTGTCCTTGGCAAAGGCGGAGCACGACTGAAGGAAATCGGCAGCAAGGCACGCGTCGAACTGGCGACGATGCTGGAAACAAAAGTGCACTTATACCTGCACGTCAAGGTCTCCCCCAAATGGGACGAAAACCGCGACGTTTACCGCGATATCGGACTGGACTGGGTCGACTAAGAGGTTATGCGGTCGTGAGGCGAACGCTTATCGACGAGAACCGGCAAGGTAGCTCTTCGAATTAAAAGGCTTGAGGCACGCTGCGCTCGACACGAACGGCAGCGACAGGCACATTACAGCCATGACCCCAGGCAAAATCCATATCGGAATCGGCGGCTGGGATTATGACCCGTGGCGCGTGGCATTCTATCCCGAGGGTTTGAGCAAGGCCAAGCAACTCGCCTATGCCGCCGAGCAACTCACTTCCATCGAGATTAACTCGACCTATTATGGCCGTCAGAAGCCCGCGACTTTCGCCAAATGGGCCAAGGCCGTGCCCGACGGTTTCAAATTCACCGTCAAGGCGTCGCGCTTCACGACCAACCGCAAGGTTCTGGCGGATGGTGCTGAATCTGTGCAACGTTTTTTAACGCAAGGCATCACTGAACTCGGCGATCGGCTCGGCCCGATCCTATGGCAATTCATGGCAACCAAGAAATTCGACGTCGACGATTTTGCCGGTTTCCTCGCGTTACTTCCCGACAAGCAGGATGGCCTCCCCTTGCGCCACGCCATCGAAGTCCGGGATGAAAGTTTCCGCGACCCCGCATTTTACGCGCTCGCGCGACAAGCCAATGCCGCCATCGTTTTCGCCGACAGTTACGAATTTCCCTGCATCGACGAATTGACTGCCAATTTCACCTACGCCCGGCTACAACGTGCAGTCGAGAATTGCCCGACGGGCTACGATGAAAGCGCGCTCGACGATTGGGCAGCGCAATCAAGAAAATGGGCGACGCGCGGCGACGTCTTCGCCTTTTTTATCAGCGGCGCCAAAGTCCGAAATCCAGCCGCTGCGCAAGCGATGATTGCAAGGATCGACTAAACCGGCGAAGACGCAGTCATGACCAGAATCGGCATTTTCGGTAGCGCCGGGCGCATGGGTCAAGCAATTGCGACCGCCGTCGAAAACAGCGGTAATACCCATGCCGGTATTGACGTCGGCGGCGATGCAGAAGCAATCGCGAAGATCAGCGATGTGATTGTCGATTTCTCGTCCCCCGACGCGCTTGCCGCGCACCTCGCCGCTGCCCGCATTGCCCGAACGCCTATCCTTATCGGCACGACAGGCCTCGGCGGCTCGCATCAGACAATGATCGACGATGCCGCCATCGACATCGCCATCATCCAGGCCGCCAACACCGCGCTTGGCATCAACCTGCTGGGCGCGCTGATCGAACAGGCAACGGCGCGGCTCGGCGAAGACTGGGACATTGAAGTTGTCGAGATGCACCACCGCCACAAAGTCGATGCGCCGTCGGGCACAGCACTCCTCCTCGCCGAGGCTGCCGCACGCGGTCGCGGTAAAAGCCTGCCCGAACTGAGTCGTTTCGAACGCGATGGCGTACGTGATGTTGGCAGCATTGGCTTTGCATCGCTCCGCGGTGGATCGGTTGCGGGCGACCACATAATGATCCTCGCGGCTGACGGTGAACGCATCGAACTCGGCCATCGTGCGGAGGACCGTAGCATCTTTGCGCGCGGTGCAGTCAAAGCCGCGCTCTGGCTAAGTGATAAACCGGCTGGACGATACAGTATGGCGGATGTCCTCGGCCTGTGAAGCGCGCCGAAATTTTCGAATTTTACCGACGCTTGGCCGAAGCGAACCCCGCGCCTGAAACCGAGTTGGATTCGGTGAACATCTATACGCTCTTGGTGGCCGTGGTCCTCTCCGCCCAAGCCACCGACGTCGGCGTCAACAAAGCAACGCGCGCCCTGTTCGCCGTCGCCGACAATCCCCAGGCGATGCTTGATCTCGGCGAAGAGATCGTCAAATCGCACATAAGGACCATTGGCCTGTTCAACAACAAAGCCAAAAACGTCATTGCCCTGTCGCGCATCCTAGTCGATCGATATGGCAGCAAAGTGCCCACCGACCGCGACCTGCTCGAAACCCTGCCTGGTGTCGGCCGCAAGACTGCCAATGTCGTCCTTAACGTCGCGCTTGGGGCCGAAACCTTCCCGGTGGACACCCACGTCTTCCGCGTTGCCAACCGCACTGGCCTTGCCAGAGCCAAGACACCTGCTGCCGTCGAGAAGATCCTCGAGCGCCAGACCCCTGCCCCGTTCCGCAATGCCGCGCATCACTGGCTGATCCTCCACGGTCGCTATCTCTGCAAAGCGCGGACCCCAGAATGCTGGCGCTGCCCCGTCGTCGATCTCTGCGCGTTCAGGCCCAAGTCAGACAAGCCGTTGCAATATCAGCGACGAACTTGAAAGAAGTGCACCATGCGTAATCTCGTCATCGCTGCTATCATTCTCTCAACCGCCGGCGTTGTCACAGCGCGTGAGCGCAACGCCGTTCCTGATGCCACCCCGGCCGGCGATGCTATCAGTTGTGTCTCCCTGCGAAGCATCCGATCAACACAGGTTCACGACGACAGTACCATCGATTTCCACATGAATGGCGGTAAAATATACCGAAACACTCTCCCCAACAGCTGTCCCAGCCTGGGTTTCGAAGAACGCTTCCTCTACAAAACCTCGCTCAGCCAGCTATGCTCTGTCGACATCATCACTGTACTGCAATCGCCCGGCTTGTCGCAGGGCGCCAGCTGCGGCCTCGGCACGTTCCAGCCGGTAAAACTGGCAACCACACGATAAGGCTGGCAGACCGCCGGAGCGCTTGCTAAAGGCAATCTACAAGCACCGGTAGCTCAGCTGGATAGAGCACTGCCCTCCGAAGGCAGGGGTCGGGGGTTCGAATCCCTTCCGGTGCGCCAGGCATTTCAATAAGTTAGGGCCGAAATATCAAGAGGGTGGTTAACCCACTCACCAAATACTCACCACGAGCGGCAATGCCAATCGGCAGGTCTTGGCGCGCGGCAGGATCGGATTGCATGCTTTGTCCTCCTGTAGTCGTGATAATGTAGTCGATGGCGGCGCCAAATGCTGCGTTCTCTAGCTCCGATTTACTCGTACCCTCGTGTACCGATCACAACGCCGCTCCTTTTTTATTGATTTCGTTCCCTTTTTCACCGCCTTCCAGACGGCTGACCATAAGGTTCGCAACTCAGCTTCTGTCATCCGGTTTGGCGAACGCGTCACTGCTTCGGAACCAACCCCGTGCAGGGCATTACGCTTGCAAAGCAGGCCAGTGGTTCCCCGAGCGACAATTACGTCCTGCAAGGCAAGATAGCTCATGATTTCCTGAACGCGCAGACGCAGTTGGTCCGACATGCGTCCATTGCGCAGAACTTGCCCTTTGTCATCACGGCGACCGATGGCCTTCTTAAGCTGCGATGGCAGCTTGCCGCTATACTCAGCCACGTACCTTACGTCGGCCAGCGATCCGCTGATTGGTTTTGACACGATGGAAGGCAATTTTGTGGGACCGGGGCCCAGATGATTGAGCAGCGCAGAAACAGCTGGATGCGCCGGTGGCAAAGCAGGCCATCGGAACGCCGGCGCGGTGCTGAGCGTGGCGGAGTAAAATCCGGCCGTTGGTAAGGTTGCTTCTTTT
>JAYUYR010000211.1:0-4761 GCA_043752405.1 Sphingomonas sp.
ATAGGCTGCATGACCGCGCTGATGGTCACGATGAAGGGGCTGCCGCTTGCCTATTCGAAGGATATGCAGGACGACAAAGAGCCGGTGTTCGAAGCATTCGACCTGCTCCATCTGTCGCTGTCGGCGATGACTGGCATGATCGCGACACTGACCTTTCGCACCGACCGGATGCGCGCATTGGCCGAGGCGGGGTTCGCGACTGCGACCGACCTGGCCGACTGGCTGGTTCGCGAAGCCGATGTGCCCTTTCGCGAGGCGCATCATATCACGGGGCGGGCGGTCAAGCTGGCGGAGGAACGCGGCTGCGGGCTGGCCGAGCTGTCGCTTGATGCTCTGCAAGGCATCGACCCGCGTATCACGGATGGCGTTTTCCGCGTCCTGACCGTCGATGCCTCGGTCGCCAGCCGCATCAGTCATGGCGGAACCGCGCCGGTTCGCGTAAGAGAAGCCATCGCCACCGCGCGCGCCGCTTTGGGACGCAGCTCATGAAGACCGTCGTTGCCCTGACCATAATCCTTGCCCTGTCGGCCTGTGGCGGACGTCAGGTGCTGAAACCTCAGCAAGGCACTAGCCTGCCCCCCAAACCCGAATTTGCGGCGACTGTGCCGACGGCCGAAGCGTTGATGACCCCCGATGATCAGGCCCGCCCGCAACGCAACGACGAGCTGTTGCTCAAATCCGAAAAGCGTCGCGACGACAAATTCGACCTTCCCCCGACGGGCTGACGCATGGACCATTTCAATTATAAGAACGGCACTCTCCACGCCGAGGATGTGCCGCTGAGCCAGATCGCTACCGAGGTCGGCACGCCGGTCTATATCTATTCGCGCGCCACGCTCGAACGGCACGCGCAAGTCTTTCAGGATGCGGTAAAGCCCGCCGGACGCACCGATGTCGCCTTCGCGGTGAAGGCCAATCCGAACCTCGCCGTGCTGCGTGTCCTGTCGAATGCCGGCATGGGTGCCGACGTCGTGTCAGGCGGCGAACTGGAACGCGCGCTGGCAGCGGGGATGGCGCCGCATCGCATTGTCTTTTCAGGCGTTGGCAAGACAACAGCGGAACTGGCGCAGGGACTCGATCGCGCGATCGGCCAGTTCAATATCGAATCCGAGGAAGAAGGCGTCGAATTTTCGGCCATCGCGGCGGCGCGCGGCGTTCGCGCCGATTGCGTCCTGCGCGTCAATCCCGATGTTGATGCGGGCACGCACGCCAAGATTTCGACAGGCAAGGCCGAGAACAAGTTCGGCGTTGCGATCGGCGAGGCGCCCGCCATCTATGCGCGGCTCGCGGGCCTGCCCGGCCTGAACATGCGCGGCGTCGCGCTTCACATTGGTAGCTTGCTAGCGACACTCGACCCGCTTGAGACTGCGTTCCGACGCATGGGCGTTCTGGTCAATGACTTGCGCGCAGTCGGACACGGAATCACTCATGTTGATCTCGGCGGTGGCCTCGGCGTTGCCTATCGCCCCGGTGACACGCCCCCGACCCCGCAAGATTATGGCGCTATGGTCGCGCGCGTGACCAAGAACTGGGACGTGACGCTGATGTTCGAACCCGGACGCGTGATCGTCGGGAATGCCGGCGTCCTGCTCACCACTGTCATTCGCGTGAAGCCCGGCGTGACGCATCCGTTCGTCATTGTCGATGCGGCGATGAACGATCTTGCGCGCCCTGCGCTCTACGATGCCTATCACCATTTTGCCCCCGTCGCCGAAGTCCACAAGGCATGGACCGCCAACATCGTCGGGCCGGTGTGCGAAAGCGGCGACACCTTCGCGATGGCGCGGCATTGCGGCGAAGTGGGGGCGGGCGATCTTGCGGTGTTCCGCACGGCCGGGGCGTATGGCGCGACGATGGCAAGCACCTATAACAGCCGCGCGCTGGTGCCCGAAGTGCTCGTCGACGGGGACCGCTATGCCGTCGTTGCCGACCGGATTTCCGCCGCCACGATCATGGGGGCTGAACGGGTACCCGACTGGCTTTAGCTAAACCGGAATAAGCATTCCTGCCAACGCTGCCGACATCAGGTTTGCAAGGCTTCCCGCCGCCAGCGCTTTCAAGCCCAGTTTCGCAATCATCGCGCGCTGGTTCGGGGCAAGGCCGCCGGTCACGGCCATCTGGATCGCAATCGAGCTAAAATTGGCGAAACCGCACAGTGCAAAGGTGACGACGGCAACGGTATGCGGAGAGAGTTCGGCCTGCATCTTGCCAAGGTCGATAAACGCCACGAATTCGTTGAGCACAAGTTTGGTCCCGAACAGGCCGCCCGCGCGTGCGGCCTCGTCCCACGGCACGTTGAGCAGGAACATGACCGGCGCGAAAAGCTTGCCGATCAACCCCTGGAAACTGATATCGGGATAGCCGAACCAGCCGCCGACGCCGCCAAGCAAGCCATTCGCCAAGGCAACGAGCGCGACAAACGCCAGCACCATCGCGCCGACCGCGACCGCCAGCTTGACGCCGGTCTGCGCACCTTCGGCCGCCGCCATGATGACGTTGGCCGGACGTTCCTCGCCAAAGGGAATGTCGCCTTCGACGAACGGCTCCTTCCCCAAATCCTCGGGCCGGTCGGGCATCATGATCTTTGCCATCAGGATACCGCCGGGTGCCGACATGAAGCTGGCAGCGAGGAGATAGGGCAGCAATTGCGGCCCGAGCATCGAGGCATAGGCCGCAAGAATCGTCCCCGCGACGCCCGCCATGCCGACCGTCATCACGCAGAACAGCTGGCTGGGCGTCAGTGCCGCCAGATAGGGGCGGATGACCAGCGGCGCCTCACTCTGCCCGACAAAGATGTTTGCTGCCGATCCGAGTGATTCGACCTTTGAAATCCCCGTTAAATACTGGATGCTGCCGCCGATCCATTTGACGACGAATTGCATGACGCGGAGGTAATAGAGGATCGAAATAAGGGCCGCAAAAAAGATGATTACCGGCAGTGCGGCGAGCGCAAAACTCTGGCCGCCGAGTTCGGGCTTGGCGAGCGGTCCGAAAATGAAATCAATCCCCGCCTGCGCATAGCCGAGCAGATTGGTGACGCCGCGCGCCATTGCTTCGATGGCCGTCTTGCCCGCGGGGACATAGAGGACGAGCGTTGCGATCCCCGCCTGCAGGGCAAACGCCGCGCCAACCACGCGCAAACGGATCGAGCGGCGGTCCGACGACAGCAGGACGGCAACGGCGAGAATGAAGGCAATGCCCGCAAGGCCGATCAACAACCGGTTCATGCAGCGCCCTGAAATTGCTCAAAAGTCACGAAAGTCACGCACTATTCCCCCGAAAGCGACACCCCAGACCAGTTTTCGAAAACCGGCGTTGATGCGGAGAATGATCGCACATCACCGGCTGACCTTGGCATAGCACGGCGCTGTAGGACAGGGGTTTTTGGGGGAGCCGCCGGGTCAATCGGCCCCCGCGTATTATCACGCGCATTCACCGGTTTCGGCAGAACCGCTGGGTGTTAATCTGTTTCGCAGCGCGCAGCTGCCTGATTTACCCCCCGCATCAAACCCGCTAGCACCGCGCAGATGAACACGTCCGCCTCGCCTGCCCCCGCCATTCCCCGTTCGCTTTTTGCATTGTCGGTCTTTTACGGCGGAATGGTTTGCGTTGCCGGTGTGCTTGGCAACAAACAAGTCGCGCTCGGCCCGCTTGCCGTCGAAGCGGGGATTTTCGCATTTTTGTTGCTGGTCGTAGTGTCGAGTGCGGTTGCCGAACTGCACGGCCAACGGGTTGCAAATTCACTTGTGCGCTTTGGCTTTGTCCCGCTTATTGTATCGATTCTGCTTGCCGTTGTCGTGTTGGCGCTGCCCGCATCCGAAAAGATGGAACCTGAACGCGCCAATGCGTTTGCGTTGATGATGGGCGCGACCTGGCGCATCTGGATCGCCGGAATTGTCGCTTACGGCGTTTCAATGACGCTGAACGTCGCGATTTTCGACAGGCTGCGCAGCGGAACACGCCTTGTCGTCGTGCGGGGTGCGATCGCTTCGGTGCTGAGCCAGATCGTCGACACGCTCCTGTTCGTCACCATCGCATTTTACGGCATTTTCCCGATCGGCGCGCTGCTCGGCGGGCAGATGCTGGCCAAGGTCGTGCTGTCGCTGCTGCTCGTGCCACCACTGATCAGCGGCTTCGTCGCACTTGGCAGGAGACTGGACCGATGAGCCGCCACGATCCCGACAAGAGCCTGCTCGCCAAGGCCGAAGTGCTCGTCGAGGCGCTGCCTTACATGCAGCGTTATGCGGGGCAGGTTTTCGTCGTCAAATATGGCGGGCACGCGATGGGTTCGCCGCAAGCCGCGCAGGATTTTGCTGAGGACATCGTCCTGCTCAAGGCCGTCGGCATCAACCCCGTCGTGGTCCACGGGGGCGGGCCACAGATCGGCGCGATGCTCAAAAAACTCGGTGTCGAATCGTCGTTCGTCGATGGCCTGCGCGTGACCGATGCAGAGACCGCGAAGGTGGCCGAAATGGTCCTGTCGGGCGCGGTCAACAAGGAAATCGCCCACTGGATCACCATGGCCGGCCGTGAGGCCGATGTCCGGGGCGTCGGCCTGTCAGGCAAGGACGCCGGCCTGCTGACCGTCGAGAAGACCAAACGCACCAAGCGCGACCCTGACAGCATGATTGAGCATGAGGTCGATCTGGGCTTTGTCGGCGAACCGACCCGGGTCGATCCGAAACTGATCAAACGGCTGCTGGAGTCCGACGCCGACTGGGTTCCGGTCATCGCCCCCATCGGGGTGACCGAGGAAGGCCA
>JAYUYR010000212.1:0-4746 GCA_043752405.1 Sphingomonas sp.
TTTACGCAGCATTCTCGATAGCATGAGTGAGGGGTTTGCGCTGCTCGGTCCCGACTTTACCATAATCGATGTCAATGCCGAGGCATTGCGGCAAGGATCTCGGACTCGTGATCAGCTTGTCGGGCAATCACACTGGGATGTCTACCCGGGCACCGAGCACAGTGCTCTCGGGCAAGCTTATAAACGGGCAACACGTGAGCGCGTCCCGGTAACGTTGGAGCATCAGCAGTTTTGGGCTGATGGACGGACGTGGTGGCTCGACATGCGCGCCTACCCTACGGACGATGGCAATCTCGCGGTATTTTTCCGCGACGTAACCGAGCGCCACGATGTCGAGCACAAGTTGCGAGAGAGCGAAAAGCGCTTTCGTGGCGCAGTGGACGCTTTCGCCGACGTGCTTTGGACCAATAACGCTGACGGCCGCATGGTCGGTGAACAGTCGGGATGGTCCTCGTTGACGGGGCAAGCTTACGATGAGTATCAGGGCTATGGCTGGACGAAGGCTGTTCATCCAGATGATGCACAACCGACCCTCGACGCATGGCAAGTGGCTGTCGCCGAGCAACGCCTGTTTGCATTTAAACATCGCGTTCGTCATCGTGACGGCCGTTGGCGGTGGTTCAATGTTCGGGCAGTGCCGACTTTCGACGACGACGGCGCGATACGCGAATGGGTCGGCGTGCATTGTGATATTACCGATCTCCATAACGCGGAGGCCAGGCAAGCGCTGTTTTGCGAACATGCTGATAATGTGCGTGATCTTACCGACGTGCGCGAGATCGTGGCAGTTACGGTCGAACTTTTAGGCAAACATCTTGAGGTCAGTCGCGTTGGCTACGGCGAAGTCGATGATGACAAGGAAATAGTCAGTTATGAAATCGACTACGCCGATGGCATCAACCATCTTGTCGGCAAGTTCCCGCTGGTTGCATTTGGTTCCGACAATATAGCAAAACTTCGCCGCGGCATCACAACTGTTTACCATGACGTCCGCGACCCTGGCATTGCTGACTTTGAAACGCGTGCAGCGATCGTCGTGCCTTTGGTTCGGAGCGGGCGCCTCCGAGCCGCTCTTTATGTCAATCATCGGGCGCCTAGGGTATGGCATGCCAGCGAAATATCGTTGGTTCAGGAAGTTGCCGCAAGAACCTGGGATGCGCTGGAACGTGCGCGTGCCGAGGCCGATTTACGTGAGAGCGAGATGCGTTTCCGTCAACTTGCTAACAATGTCGACGTCACATTCTATGTTCATGAGATCGACGAACAGCGTATTTCGTTTGTCAGTCCCGCTTATGAGCACATGTGGAATCAGCCTGTCAGTGAACTTTACGCCGATGCTACCGCCTTCATGCGCAACATTCACCCTGAGGATTATTCAATCGTAGACGCGGCGCAGCGGCGCCAGCTCTTGGGAGAGGACACCGAAACGCGCTACCGGCTCATTCTTCCTGACGACCGTGTTCGTCATATTCATGACCGCGCGTATATCGCTGACAATACCGATGGGGATTCGCGTCGGGTTGTAGGCCTAGCCGAGGATGTGACGACGGCAACCGAGGCCCGGTTGCAGCTTGCGGCAAACGTTACGACCGTCGAGACAATGGTGCGAGGAAGCCCCTTTGGGATTTATGTTGTCGACGGCACGTTCTGTCTTCTTGAGATAAGCGAGGGAGCCAAATCCGTATTTGCGGGCATAGAGCCGCTGATAGGCCGCGATTTTGCCGAAATCCTGCGTATCGTCTGGGAGGAGCCTTTTGCCTCCACCTCAATCGAGCGTTTCCACCATACGCTCGTCACGGGCGAACGTTACGTTAGCCTAAAAACAATCGAAGCGTGCAGCAATATTAAAACAACCGAGGCCTACGACTGGCGAATTGAACGCATCGTGCTGCCAGATGGCAGCCACGGTATCGTATGCTACTTCTATGACCTGTCGGAGCGCATGGCGCTCGAAGCGAGCCTCAATCAAGCGCTGACCGACAAGGACATACTTTTGCGCGAGGTCGATCATCGGGTTCGCAACAGTATGTCGATGGTGGCAGGCCTGCTGTCGATACAGGGCGGGTTATCAGATAATGTGGAGGTCAGGCAGGCACTCAGTGTGGCGGCTTTGCGGATGCAAGCGGTGGCACGGGTGCACGAACGGCTTTACAAGGGTAAGCAGCCCGGCGTCGTTGAGTTTAAGACCTATCTCGAAGAAATATGCCAAGACTTACGCGCATCGCTACAGCATAATGACACGGGGCTCACGCTGAAAACAGTGCCGATCACATTGTCATTGGATCAGGCGGTGCCTCTGGGGCTAATTACAAACGAACTTGTGACAAACGCTTTCAAGCATTGCGGTGACCTGCCCGCGATGGTTACAGTTGAATTGGCCAGCGACGCAAATACCCTGACGCTGACCGTTTCGGATACGGGCGTAGGCATGCCCAAAGATTACAGTGCGTCGGGCCGCAAGGGGCTTGGCATGCAGGTGATCGAATTGCTGACACAGCAGCTTGGCGGCACGCTTGCTTTGCCTAAGGCGGGCAAGTCGGCAAGGTTTGAGCTGACCGTGCCGGTGGACCGTCAGCCATTCCCTAGCTTTTTTAACTGATTTTTGCATGGTTGCAGCGGAAATTGGAAAAACTGCCAGTGCCGCCGAAGTGCTCGCGAAATCAGCGACACAGTAGCAAGCGGCAGCAGCTTCAAGCGGCGGCGATCCATTCGACGTCGATCCGGTCAAATCCCGAACGCGTGCCCTCAACCTTCACGCGCTTGCCGACCAACGCGGTAGCATCGGCGTCGGCGTGAAGCGCCCAGACACCACCGTCCTCGACATGCACAAGCAACCCTCGCCGCGCCAATCCGAGTCGCCCAACAAAGCGGTGACGTGACCCCACCGGCATCATATGGCTGTCTGGAAGATTGCAGACTTAATCACCACGGTTCATCCTTATCGCCACTTTGATCAACATCATCAAACTGAGCTCAAGGTCCGATGTTCCCGTGCGCCCAACTAGGCTTTCTGCGAAATTCGCCCCGTCGCCAATTCGACGGAAGAATGTGGTGCATTTACCTTGACGGGGCCTCCGATGGCAGGCGCTGAAGTTTTGCGGCTTCATAGGCGCAATCATATTCGAGGTTAGGGTCTGCGCAGAAGTCCGGCCACTCTCCGCGTGCAACCCATATACGGACTAACCCTAAATCTGCCATTTTACGAAAGAAGCCAGGTTCGGCGCGAAGACCTGCCGCATCGGGCCAGAATAGCAGCGACCATTGCTGATGAGCCTGCCGGACCGGAGCGCCCCGCAGCCATGCCCGCGCCGCGGTGCGATTGCCCGTCCGCTCGTGAATGAGCGCCAGCTTGTACGCAACAAAGGGGTCAGCCCCAACGACGCGTTCATCGTTTCGAACCATTTCCACGTCGGCTTTCCGTCGGGCAGCACTATCCGTGATGATGCGTGCCCTTGTCGCCAAAACTCTGGGATGATTAGGCCACAATCTTTCATTCTCGTCCTGAAGCTGCTGTCCTTCCGTGTTTCGAGCGGCAGCGGCGAGCCTGCGGACAGCGGTGTCGCGGATGCTTAAAGAACTGGGGTCGGTGCGATATGCACTGATTGCGGGAGCGACGCTGGCCTGCACATAGCCAAGATTGAACAAGACTATGCTGTGCTGGCTGAGAAGCCACTGATGGTTGGGATGCTTCTTCAGGGCCATCTCGGTCATCGAAAGTGTTTCCGGATCGCCAGTGCTGGACCTAGCGACGGCGGTTAGCGCCATCCATGTCAGAGCTTTGTCAGGCGCTAGTTCCTTTGCGCGCTGAGCATTTGCGTGGGATTGAAACTTCAAATTAGTGTCTTCTGTTTCTTCCAGTAAATTGCCCTGTATGAGCGCAAGCAAGGCCCATCCGGTCGCTAGATCAGGACGCGCGACCGTAAGCTGCCGTGCGCGCGCCTGCGCTGCGGCAAGATTGGTTTCTTCAAAGTCCCGACAAATGGCCATGAGTTGCGCGACGTCGACCTCCCGCGCCTTGTATCGCTCGTCTTCCAATCCCTCAAAGCTGCAGCGAAGCGTGCCGACAATGTTCGCAGCAACGCGTTCGCGCAGTACCGAGACCGCCGGTTCGGATTGTTCAAAACGCCGCGACCAGAGAATTTCACCGCTGCTAACTGCGATCAAGCGCGCATTGGCCACAAGCTTATTTTTTGCCCGTTCGATTTCGGTGCGCACGGCATATTGAGTGTTCGTCACCATCCCCGGCTCGCGTTCATAGATAGCTAGATTGGGACTTGCATTGGCAAAGCGTGCGAGGTCGGCGGTGAGGGCGCGGGCAAACTCGACGGTTTCAGGACTGGCGGTCGATGATGCAACCGCCGCAATGCTAACAGGTGCCTTTGCTGACGCCGTCGGACGCGCGACGATCCACCAAGCCGCGATCAACATACAGATAAAAAGCCCGACATAGGCGGCGGGCGCCAGCCGGAATCGTTCGGCATCGTCCGATCCGTGGATTACAACCGTACCCTCATTGTCCTCGGCAGATGATTGTTTTTTACCGTTGACCTTGTCACTTGCAAGCCACGTATCGAGTTCAGCGCGCAGAGCGTAAACAGTTCCCGTCTTCCCGCCGGGTACACGGTGCACCGGCAGGCCGCGCTCATTGCCCCAGCGAATTGCGGTGGTGCGTTCGCGGCCGAGGTAGTTGGCAATCGCCTTCCAGCCGTCGAGACGCTGGTCGTTGTGCATGAATTCTACTCCGCC
>JAYUYR010000213.1:0-4672 GCA_043752405.1 Sphingomonas sp.
TTCACCCATTTCAACCTCTTGCTCGAAGTGCATAAAAGCAGTTGCGCATTGCAACCGGGCGGGGAATGGTGGCCTGTGGATCGGATCGATGAGGCCGGACTGCCAACGATTTTCGCCAAGGCCGCAACGCTGGCCATCAGGGAGACGACATATGAATAATGCGCAGCTTGACCGGCGGCAGTTACTGGGCACCGGCGCGGGGCTGCTCGCCTTCACGGCCATGCCCGCTTATGCCCGGTCCGCGCGGCGTGATAAACTTGGCTGGGCCAAGGTTCAGGCGCTGTTCGATGGCTATGTTGCTGACAATCGTCTGCCCGGCGCGGTTGGCGCCATGGCGCGGGGAACCGATGAAGCCAGCTTCATCGTCTCGGGCAAAATCGCGCGCGAGGAAGCCCGCGCAATGGACGTCGACAGCCTGTTCCGCATCTATTCGATGACCAAGCCTATCACCGGTATGGCCGCAATGATGCTGATCGAAGACGGCAAGATCGGCCTCGATCAAAATATCGCCGATTTCATCCCCGGCTTCAAAAATCCGATGGTCTTGATCGACCCGTTGAAAAGCCTTGACGCGCGCCCGTCGGGTGCTCCGATCACGGTGCGCAACCTGCTGACGCACACCGCTGGCCTCGGCTACAATATCATCACCAAAGGGCCGCTGCTCGACGCCTACAACCGGCTCGGCATCAACCCTGCTGCTGTCAGCCGCAAACAACTTCCGGGCGCCAGCCCGGTTCCGACCGCACCCGGTCTGGAAGAATTCGCCAATCGCCTTGCGACGCTGCCGCTGATTGCCGATCCGGGCAAGAAATGGAGCTATTCGGTTTCACTTGACCTGATGGGTCGCGTTATCGAAGTGGCGAGCGGCATGTCGTTCGACGCTTTCCTTAAGGCGCGCATGTTCGATCCGCTCGGCATGACAAGCAGCTTCTTTCAGGTGCCCGCTTCCGAAATCCCGCGTTTCACGACCAACTACGCCATCGTCGGAACGGCTCGCTTCCCGATCGATCCGGGCAAGGACAGCGTCTATCTCGACAAGCCCGCTTTCCCCTTCGGCGGTGCGGGCCTCGTCATGAGCGCGCGAGATTATGACCGCTTCCTGCTTATGCTCGCCGGGCACGGCGCCATTGGCCGCACGCGGATCATGAAAAAAGAAACCGCAAAGCTCGGCATGTCCAACCTGTTGCCGTCGGGTGCCGAAACCAAGGGCAGTTTCATCGATGGCCAGGGCTTCGGCGCAGGCGGTCGCGTGACGATAGCAACCGACGCCCGCGGATCGGGCATCGGCACCTTCGGCTGGGGCGGTGCGGCAGCAACCATCGCCTGGATCGACCCTACCCGCGGCATCCGCGCCTGCGGTTTTGCGCAATATATCCCCGACCAGTCGATGCCGTTCACCACCGATTTCGGCAAAGCTGTCTACGCCAGCCTGTGACGCACTTTACCGGTTCACCGCTCGATCGCGTTGACCATATCCGTAGTGACATTGCGGCTTACGATCTATTGCGCGCGGACTGGCGCGGGCGGTTGCTTGGTCTCGACGGGCTGGATCCGCAACTGTCTGCAGACGGGTCGCTGGTCTGGCTAAACATGGCCGAGGCGGGGGAAGATGCCGAGATTATCCTCCTCGGCCTACATCAGGATAAGCCGCACTTCGCAACCGTCGTTCCCCAGACCGGTCCCTCGGTCATGCGGTCCCCCGCGATGTGGCGCGCCCTTACCCTGCTCCCCGCAGAGGATGCGGCCATTTATGGCACGGCGCTTAGCCTCATAAGCTGGCACAACAATCACCGTTTTTGCGGGCGCTGCGGCAACGCCACAAGACTGTTCCGTGCAGGGTGGGGCCGCAAATGCGACGCCTGCGCCACCGAACATTTCCCGCGCACCGACCCCGTCGTCATCATGCTTGCCACTTATGCGGGCAAAGCACTGGTCGGTCGCCAGTCACGCTTTCCGCCCGGCAATTATTCGGCACTTGCCGGTTTTCTCGAGCCCGGCGAATCGATCGAGGAAGCCGTCCGTCGCGAACTATTCGAAGAATCGGGCATAGCCACCGGTGCCGTGCACTATATCGCCAGCCAGCCGTGGCCGTTCGGCGGATCACAGCTCATGGTCGCCTGCATTGCCGAAGCACACCACGACCGCATCACGCTCGACACCAAGGAGCTAGAGGACGCTATGTGGGTCACCCGCGACGAAGCCATTGCCGCGATGGCCGGTGATCCCGACGCGCGATTCAAGGCACCGCCGCCGTTTGCCGTTGCGCATAGTTTGATGAAGGCGTGGATTGCCGGGACTTAACCCCGCGCTCGTTGCTGCGGATATGTTCCCAGCAACCGCACCCATTTTGAATGAAAGCGCAACTCGTCCAGCGCTCGTGCCACCGCAATATCGTCGGGATGCCCCTCGATGTCGGCGAAGAATTCGGTCGCCGAAAAGCTCGCGCCGCGCTGATAGCTTTCCAGCTTGGTCATGTTGACGCCGTTGGTCGCAAAGCCGCCCATAGCCTTATAAAGCGCAGCAGGGACGTTCTTCACTTCGAACACCAAAGTGGTCATCACTGGCCCGTCCCCGACCGGCGGATGTCCTGTCCGCGCTAGGACGACAAAGCGCGTCATATTGTCATCCGAATCCTCGAGGCGCGTCTCGAGAATGTCCAACCCGTAAACAGATGCCGCCAGCGGTGGCGCAATCGCCGCGACAGCCGCATCACCCCCTTCGACCACCAGCGCCGCCGCACCTGCAGTATCGTCGTAGGCAACCGGCCTTATTCCCCGCGCGCGCAGCCATTTCCGGCACTGGCCCAGCGCCTGCGGATGGCTGACCGCCTCGCGGACGTCGCCAATCGTGCCCAGCCCCATCAGGGCATAGCGGATCGGCAGAAAATGCTCGCCCGTGATCATTAGCCCCGATTCGGGCAGCAGGAAATGAATATCGGCCACCCGCCCGTGCAATGAGTTCTCGATGGGGATCATGGCACAGTCGGCCGCCCCATCCTTCACGGCGTCAATCGCGTCCTCGAACGAGAAACACGGCATCGGCAGGCCTTCGGGAAAGGCTTCGCCAACCGCAATATGCGAATTCGCGCCCGGTGCGCCCTGAAACGACACCGCACGTGCCGGATCAGCGGCGCAGGCGGCCAGCATTGCGGTCACGATGGGGCGAGCAGGGGCGGGATAACGGTCCATCGCTTGCGCGCTAGTGCTGACCACGCACTGCTGCAATGCAAAATCGGCAAGTCTCACCGCTTGCGCTCGGCCCCGCGCTTTCCTAGAGAAACGCGCAATCAAATCCCAAGGGCATACGCAAGATTATGGACATCCGTGGCAACGTCATCGCAATGATGGTTCTGGGCGCAAGCGCCGTCGCGCTGGGCGGCTCGATTATTTCTGGTGAAGTGTTCAAAAGCGAAAAGCCCGAAAAGCCCGGCTACATCGTCGAAGGTGTTGAAGCTGAAGTCGGTGCTGGCCCCGCAGCGGTGGTCGTTCCCATCGCGACATTGCTCGCCACGGCGGACCCGGCAAAAGGTGCCGAAGTTTTCAAGAAATGTGCCTCTTGCCACAATGTCACGCCCGGCGGCGCGAACGGCATCGGCCCCGCGCTCCACGGCGTGATGGGCAAGCCACACGGCGTGCATCCCGGTTTTGCCTATTCTGCCGCGCTAAAGGCAGTGCCCGGCAATTGGGATTTTGACGCGATGAACGCCTGGCTGCTCAAACCTTCCGCTTATGCAAAGGGAACGAAAATGAACTTTGCCGGGCTGTCGAAACCCGAAGATCGCGCGAACATCATCGCGTATCTGAACGCACAGGGGTCGAACTTGCCGCTTCCCGCTGCCCCAGCAGCGGCGGCGGCTCCGGCAGCAGCGGCTGCCGCCGAACCCGCAGCGGCACCCAAGGGCTGATCACTCCGCCGCGTAGAATTCCTGCACGATCGCCCAGGCTTCTTCGGCAGTATCAACAAACTGCATAAGGTCCAGGTCGCGGGCCGATACGACGCCCTCTTCGACCAGCGCGTCGAAATTCACTACGCGCGTCCAGAAATCCTTGCCAAACATCAGAATCGGCATCGGTTTGATCTTGCCGGTCTGGATGAGCGTGAGCAGCTCGAACGTCTCATCGAACGTCCCGAACCCGCCCGGAAACACTGCTACCGCCCGCGCGCGCAGCAGGAAGTGCATCTTGCGCAACGCAAAATAATGGAACTGGAAACTCAATCCCGGCGTCACATAGCGATTGGGCGCCTGTTCATGCGGCAGGACAATATTAAGGCCGACCGATTCGGCTCGCACATCCTGCGCGCCGCGATTGGCGGCTTCCATGATCGATGGCCCCCCGCCCGAACAGACGACGAAATGTCGCTTTCCCGCTTCATCGCGCGGTGCCGCGCTGGCCAACGCGGCCAGCTTGCGAGCTTCGGCATAATGCCGTGACTTGGCCTCGAGACTTTTGGCAACCGCCGGATCCTCGTGCCCCGACGTGACACCGGGTTCGGGGATCCGCGCCGAGCCATAGAACACCATCATCGACCCGATATCGGCCTGGTCGAGCAGCAATTCGGGCTTGAGCAATTCAAGCTGGAACCGGACCGGCCGCAAATCCTCGCGCAGCAGGAAGTCCATGTCCTGAAACGCCAGCTTGTAGGCGGGGTCCATCGTCTGTGGGGTGTGAAC
>JAYUYR010000214.1:0-4661 GCA_043752405.1 Sphingomonas sp.
AGCGACCCCTTTTTGATCGGGCGAAGCGGCACAGCCGTCACATCGGACATAAGCTTATTTTACGCCGTCGCGCTCAAGGCGCTTGCGGTCCATCTTGCGGGCGCGACGGACGGCGGCGGCACGTTCGCGCGCGCGCTTTTCCGACGGCTTTTCGTAATGACGACGGAGCTTCATCTCACGGTAAACGCCTTCGCGCTGCAGCTTCTTCTTGAGCGCGCGCAGCGCTTGGTCGACATTGTTGTCGCGCACCATGATTTGCATAAAGTCGTCAGCTCCGGATTCTAAAATAAATCGCCACACGCGCGGTCGCGGCAGCGGAGGTTGCGTCCGTTAGCAGCGGATTCGGCGAAATTCAACCCTTTACCCCTCTCCCGCTGGGAGAGAGGGGGGAACGAGCGTTTAAGTTACGGCAACAACACCGTGTCGATAACGTGGATCACGCCATTCGACTGCATGACATTGGCGATCGTGACGTGCGACTTACCGCCCTTGGCATCGGTAAGCATGATCCGCTTGCCCATCATCGATGCGGTCAGCGTGCCGCCGTTGACCATGGTCAGTACTGCGCGCCCACGACCGGCCTTGATCGCCTTTGCCACGTCAAGACTGGTCATGCGACCGGCAACGACATGATAGGTCAGGATCGACGTCAGTGTATCTTTGTTTTCAGGCTTCACCAGTGTTTCGACGGTGCCTGCAGGCAATTTTGCAAACGCAGCGTTGGTCGGCGCGAACACTGTGAACGGGCCCTCGCTCGACAGAACATCGACAAGTCCCGCCGCCTTTACAGCGGCGACCAGCGTCGTGTGCACCTTCGAATTGACGGCGTTCTGAACGATGTTCTTGGTCGGATACATCGCGGCACCGCCGACCATCGGGTTCTTAGCAAGAACGGGCGACGCAACCGCCGTCAAGGCAAGCGCAGCAACAAAAGCAAATTTCTTCATGGGGGTCTCCGAAGTGTCTGAGCGCACCTGCGTTTGGCAGATGCTGGCCACAGCTACGACAGCATAACCGCGCCGGATGCGTTCAGGTCCGGATTATTTTTCCGGCCGCAACAATCGGGCCACCGGGTTGTCCGGTCGGCGAGCCGCCCTGGACTTCCTGCGTAATCGCAAAGGTCGCCCCGGGTTGCAGGAAGCGGCGACTGTCGACAGGAATTTGACGCGGCTGCACCAGTTTTGCATCGATGATGCCCAGCGAAACGGGCTTGCCACCTTCCGGTATCACCCACAGCTCGGCATCGCCCGTGCCGGGATCAAGCGTTATCGGCGCAATAACGAGCCGGCCCGACGTCGCGTCATAGCTGACAGCGACCACGGCGCCTTCCTTGCCCGAAAGTGCCGCCATCATCGGTTCGGGCGCAGAAGGAGCCGCAACCGGCACCACTTCAGGCTGCATCCCGATAAACAGCAGTAGCGCCGCAGCGACCGACATCGCGGCCACGGCCGCCGCCCGCCAGCGCTGCATTAATGTCGCACTGTTGTCATTACCGGGCAACTGCGCCTCGATCCGCTGCCAGATCCCCGCCGGGGCAGGTGTTGCCACTTCGCTTACCAGCGGCGCAAGTTGATCACGCCACCATGCGATGCGCAACGACAAGACTGCATCGGTCCGCGCGCGCGCCTGAACCGCTACCGATTCCATATCGTCGAGAAGGCCAAGCGCAAATTCGGCAGCCAGGATGTCGTCTTCGTCGGTCACGCCAGACAATCCTTGAGCTTCATTAGCGCACGGCGGATTCGGCTTTTTACGGTGCCCAGCGGCGTCGACGCACGCTCCGCTATATCCGCATAAGTCGCACCATCAAAAAATGCTGCGCGGACAAGCGTCGCATCATCCCTCGCCAGCGTCTCGATGCAAGCAAGAATGCGTGCGTCGGCCTCATGCGCGATCAGGCATTGTTCGGCGTCGGGCCGGTCGTCGGCAATCTCTGCCGCCAGATCGAGCGGTGCCATCACTCGTTTTCCCTTGGCGCGCAGCCGGTCAATCGCGCGGTTCCGAGTCAGCGCGACGAGCCATGTAATCGGACTCGCGCGCGCCGGATCGAACGACCCTGCTTTCTGCCAGATATTGATAAATGCGTCTTGCAACACGTCCTCGGCGTCATCACCATCGGGAAAGATACGCAGGGCAATCCCGTAAAGCTTCGCTGATGTCCGGCGGTAGACGTCCTGCAGCGCCGCGCGGTCGCCGTCGGCCACCCGCCGCAACGCCGCCACAAGTGCGGCGCGTTCGTGGGAGGCGACGTCCTCGGCTATGGCAGTTCTACCGCCATCGCTGTCGCTTCACCCCCGCCGATACACAGCGCTGCGACACCGCGCTTCAACCCGCGCGCCTGAAGTGCCGCAATCAATGTCGCGAGAATACGCGCGCCCGACGCGCCGATCGGATGACCCAGCGCGGTCGCGCCGCCATTCACGTTAAGCTTGTGGTCGGGTATGCCAAGTTCCTTTGCGGCAATCATTGCAACGACTGCGAACGCCTCGTTGATCTCAAACAAGTCGACATCATCGACAGTCCAGCCCGCCTTTTCAAGCACCTTGCGGATTGCCGGCACCGGCGCGGTCGTAAACAGCGACGGGGCATGGGCATGGGCAGCATGGGCGACCACCCGCGCGACGATCAGCATCCCCTGCGCCATCGCTACACTTTCGCGTGTCATGACCAAGGCGGCGGCACCGTCCGAAATCGACGACGCATTCGCCGCCGTAATCGTGCCGTCCTTGGCAAAGGCCGGCTTCAGCGTCGGAATCTTGTCGGGCTTGGCATTGCCGGGCTGTTCGTCACGCTCGATCAGTGTCGTGCCGCCACGTCCCGTCACTTCGACTGCCACAACCTCGCCATCGAACGCACCACTGTTGATTGCCTCGACTGCGCGCGCCAGCGAACGCAGCGCATAGGCGTCCTGCGCCGTCCGCGTAAACTGGTAATCGCGCGCGCTGTCCTCGGCAAATGTCCCCATCAGCTTGCCGGGGTCATAAGCATCCTCGAGCCCGTCAAGATACATCGAATCCTTGAGCGCATCATGCCCGATCCGCGCGCCGCTGCGGTGCTTCATGAGTAGATACGGCGCATTCGACATTGACTCCATGCCCCCTGCCACGATGACATCGACGGTCCCGGCGGCGAGCGCATCATGCGCCATGATCGCGGCTTGCATCCCCGAACCGCACATCTTGTTGACCGTCGTCGCCTCGACCGACTGGGGGAGCCCCGCGCCAAGAGCGGCCTGACGCGCTGGCGCCTGACCTAGGCCTGCGGGCAAAACACAGCCCATGATGATCTGGCCAATTGCATCGGGGGCAACACCCGCACGCGCGACAGCGGCCTTCACGGCTGTTGCCCCAAGCGACGTCGCCGAAACGCTGCCCAGCGCGCCTTGAAACCCGCCCATCGGCGTGCGGGCGAAAGAGCAAATAACGATGGGGTCCGAATTCATTATCGATATTCCGTTCGGGCTGAGCTTGGCGACGCCCTGTCATTCTTTGCCCAAGTCTTACGAAGAAAGACAGCCCTCCGACAAGCGCTCTTCTGAGCCTGTCGTAGGATCAGGGAAAACGGCAATAATCAAACGCTGTCCAGCACCCGCCGCCCTGGCTTTACCCGCATCCGATGCGATGCCTTAGTAGCCGACGAGACATTGCGAATGGTGTCCATGAATACCCACTCGTTCGTCGCGGCCTGCGGTGTCAGTGACAGGTGCATATATCCCCGGTTCGACGTGTCGACCCAGCGCAGTTCGCGCTGTTCGGCGGTCATTCCCCGGGCAATCATGGTTTGATCGACGCCCTTTGTTGCTTGTTCGAGACCCGGCGACGTTACGCTGTGCCCGCCGAATTCGATTCCTGCTGGTTTGCCCCCTTCGGACAAATCGTAAGCCCAGCCATTGTGGCTGTCGCCCGTCACGACGATCAGATCGGTATTGGTTCGCTGTGCCGCCGACAACAGCCGCGACCGTGCCTTGGGATAACCACCCCAATTGTCGAGAGTCGGCGGCAGGCCAGCCTTTCCGGCTGCAATCCCCACCCGGGCGTAATCGCGGGTCCGTGCCGTCGCATCGGGCGAGACCCAGTCGAGCGCATTGGCCGGCGTGAGACTAAAGCCCATGTTGGTACCCGACCCAACGACGCTCCATTGCGCTTTCTCACGGGCAAAGGCGCGATAAAGCCAGCTTTCCTGCTCGGTGCCCATCATTGTCATCGAAGCATCCTGCCATGCCCCATCGCGAAATTCGGCAAAAGCCTTGGCAGGATCGGCAGCGCGCATGAAATCGCCATGATTATATGGCTTCGACCGCCCCACCGCACGCGTATCGGTGCGGTAATAGGTCGCGAGATCGCCGATCTCATAGGCTTTCCACGGCTGCTCGCCGACCGGTAGCCATTCACGCCAGACCTGCATTGCGACATTCTTGCGATTGGTCCAATCGCCCTCGTCAGGCTGGTGGTTCTGCGCACCGCCTTCCCACATGTCGTTGGTGCCCTCGTGATCGTCGGTGTTCGGAATCATCGGGAACGCCGCGTGCAGCGCCTGCAACTGCGGATCGACCCGATAGCTCGCATAGCGCATCCTGTAATCGGCAAGCGTCAGGATTTCGCCCGTCGGGAACATTCGCTTGGCAAATTCCGCACCCCCGTCGTACGCTCCACGACTATATT
>JAYUYR010000215.1:0-4656 GCA_043752405.1 Sphingomonas sp.
AGCATCAGCAAAAGCCAGCTACCCTTGAATCCCGTATGTCCGGTAACGAAAACGCGCCGCCCGGCCCAGAAGCCTGCGTCTAATGCCATGTCTTCCAGGGCGCCTCGCCACGCTCCCACATCCCCTCGAGCAACTGCCGGTCGCGCAATGTGTCCATTGGCTGCCAGAATCCGTCATGGAAAAAAGACCGCAACTCGCCTTCGGCTGCCAGCCGTTCAAGCGGGTCGCGTTCCCAGACGCAACCGTCGTCATCGCCCAGATAATCGGCGATATCGCGCGACAGGACGAAGAAGCCGCCGTTGATCCAGCCGCCTTCCTCCACCGGCTTTTCGGCAAAGGCACGCACCGCATCGCCGTTGAGATCGAGCTGGCCATAGCGGCTGGCGGGGCGCACGGCAGTGACTGTGGCGCGCTTTCCATGCGCCCGGTGAAACGCAATCGCGCCGCCGATATCGACATCGGAAACGCCGTCGCCATAGGTCAGGCAGAAACTCTCGTCATTGCCGATGAACGGCATCGCGCGGCGAAGACGTCCGCCCGTCATCGTCATCGCGCCAGTATCGATAAGCGAGATTTTCCAGTCCTCGCTGTCGTTGCGGTGCACCTCGACACTGCCCAAGCGCAGGTCGACGGTCACGTCGGACATGTGCAAGCCGTAGTTGGTGAAATATTCCTTCACCATATACCCGCGATAGCCCAGGCAGATCACGAACTCGTTGATCCCGAACTGCGAATACATTTTCATGATGTGCCACAGGATCGGCCTGCCCCCGATCTCGATCATCGGCTTGGGCCGGACCGATGTTTCCTCGGCCAGCCGGGTGCCGAGACCGCCTGCAAGAATGATTGCTTTCATAGCGTGATCTATGAAGCGAGATGGTAAATTAACGGTGAAATTCAGGCGGCGCGGCTAAGGCCACCCAGGCGATGCAACATCGCCTGACTGCCGACGGTGCCGCAGACGTCGGGTGACAAAGCAATCGTCCGCAGCCGCACTGCCAATTCAGGCTTTGCTGCAATACTTTCGCGCATCCACGATCCGAATCCGCCGTCGGGCAGATGGTCTTCCATCGTCACGACCTCATCGAACGAAGCGATTTGCGCGGGTTGGAAGGGTTTCGACGCCATGCTCCACAACGGCAGCGACCAGACGGCGTGATGCGCATAATCGGGATCATGGAGCGCCCGGTCCATCGCCGACCCCAGCGCCGCGCCCGTTGACAGCAGCGCCAGCCCCGGATCGCCCTTGTCCGGCGAAACACGAATCCACCGCCCCGGCGCGACATCGGGCACCTGTTGATGGAAAACCGGCTCGCCCGCCTTGCCGATGCGCAGATAGGACGGCTGGGGATTGGCGACGAGATAACGAAGGCAGGCGCGCACTTCATACGGATCGCCGGGCGCGGCAATCAGCATGTTGGGCATCGTCCGCATCAGCGCATAATCCTGCACCGCATGATGCGAATAGCCGAGCGCACCGTAAGCAACGCCACCTCCCACGGCGACGACCGTCACGGGCAGCTTGTGGTAATCGACATCGTTGCGCACCTGCTCGGCGCAGCGGAAGGTCGGGAAATTGGCGATGGAATAGGTAAAGACATGATAGCCCTCGGACGCCATGCCCGCGGCCATTCCGGTCATGTTCTGCTCGGCCACACCGGCATTGATGAACCGGTCGGGAAAGCGGTCGGCGAACGGCTCGATCACCGAAAAGCCGAGATCGCCGACGACTAGCGCGATATTGTCGTGCGTTTCGGCCAGCGTCACCAGCTCGTCGATGAAGGCGCTACGCACGGGCTGCGACTTGCGCCAATGCATCGGCCAACTGGGCGGCATCGGGGTTCTTGTAATGCCACTTCACCTCGTTCTCCATGAAACTGACGCCCTTGCCTTTGGTCGTATGCGCAACCAGCATCGACGGCTTGCCCGACGTCCACGGTGCGGATGACAATGCGGCATTGATCGCGTCATGGTCATGGCCATCGACTTCGCGCACTGCCCAGCCAAACGCCGTCATCTTGTCGGCCAGCGGCTCGAGGCGCAGCGTCGATTCGACCGAGCCGAGGCTTTGCAGCTTGTTATAATCGACAATCGCGGTCAGCCGGTCGAGTTTGTGGTGCGCCGCGAACATGAAGGCTTCCCAGTTGCTGCCTTCGCCGAGTTCACCGTCGCTGAGCAGGACGAACGTCCGCCACGCATCGCCCCGCCGCAGCGCCGCCATCGCTTTGCCGACGCCGAACGAAAGCGCATGGCCCAGCGCGCCGGTCGAAAACTCGACGCCGGGCACCTTGTGGCTGATATGCTGCATCAACGGCGAATGATCGTCACCATAGGTTTCGAGCATGTCGGGCGGAAAAAACCCGCGCCGCGCCAGTGCGGCATAGACAGCAACGCAGGCATGTCCCTTGCTCAACAGAAGCCGGTCGCGCGCCGCCCAATCGGGCCGCGCCGGATCGACGTTGAGCACCGATCCATAAAGCACCGCGACAATATCGGCGATCGAAAGCGCGCTGCCGATGTGCGATGCCCTAGCGCGCGCCACCATCTTCAGCGCATCCATACGGATTTGTCGGGCGAGCGCGTTGGTGTCGACGACCGCAAATTGCACGGGAGGAATTGCGATGGTCATCCCGCCGATGTGAACAATCATGGCTAAGATTATCTTAAGAGACATTGATTATTCGAGTGGGTCTGCCCTGCTGTCGGGGCCGGAGAGCCATTCATGCCTGCCGCGCGCGCCTGCCCCGTTTGCAATGCCGGCGATGACCGCGCCGAACCGTTCCTTGCGCATAATATCGACGAAAGCCGGATCGACGCATCGAGTTTCGCTTCGCGCAAAACGCCGGAATATATGAACCATGAAATGGTCCGCTGCTCGGTCTGCGACCTTGTATATGTCGCGCGGCCGCCGAGCCAGGATGATCTGGCGGAAAGCTACCACGCGGCCGATTATGACAGCGCCGAAGAAGCCGAGGACGCCGCCAACGCCTATATCCGCGCCATCGCGCCTGTACTTGGAAAGCTCGAAGGGCGCTGTGATGCAGCGCTTGAAATCGGCACGGGCACGGGCGCGTTTCTCGAACGGTTGCAAGCGGCGGGCTTTACGACGCTCGTCGGCATCGAACCGTCGGTCGCGGCGATCAACGCCGCGCCTGCAAACCGCAAGGGCTGGATCAGGGAAGGCATTTTCGAACCCGGCATGTTTCCGCCCGCCAGCTTCGACCTGATCACCTGCTTCATGACGCTCGAACATGTTCAGGATCCCGGCGCGCTGGTTGCTGCTGCGCACCGGATGCTGCGGCCGGGCGGCGTGTTCGTTGCTGTCACGCATGATTATCGCGGCTGGGTGAACCGTCTGCTCGGCAAGCGTTCGCCGATTATCGACATCGAACATATGCAGCTTTTTTCGGCGCAAAGCTCGAAACAGTTGCTCGCGCTGCGCGGCTATTGCGACGTCGGCACACGCCAGTTCCGCAACGCCTATCGGTTGAGCTACTGGCTGCGGCTGGTGCCGATTCCGGCGGCGTTGAAATCGGCCGTGATTGCTGTCGTCAAACGTACGCCGGTCGACCGGTTCCGGATTTCATTCAATGTCGGCAATACCGTGTCATGGGGCGTGCGGCCTGCCTAGAGCCCGAGCCTCAACCTAGACCCAGAACCGCTCCCTGAACCACTTCGTCACGACATTCTTCTGCCCCGCCGTCACCGGCATTCCTTCGTGCAGCGCATTGGGGTTGGGCACACCGCGCTTGTCCATATTATTCCACGCGAGCAGCATGGCGGTGCGCGGGATGACCTTCAGGCCCGCCGCGCTGAACCATGTCTCGCCGCCGCTTGTCGGTTCATCGAGGTAGATCATCGCGGTCCAGCTGCGTTGTCCGCCGCGTTTCTTTTCAGTCTGCCAGTAAACCTCGCTGACATGGAAATAGTCGTGGTGCCCCTTGAACTGCGCCCCCACGGCATAGCGCTGTCCCTGCAGCGTTTCCCCCAGCCGCGGTTTCATGCCCATCAGGTCGCAAATCCGCCGGTCGATGCCGTCCACAAACGGGTGCCAGCGGTCGAGGTCGCAACTTTCGGATGTGCGGAATTCGGGATCATCGCTCGCCGACAGCAATCCCGACGGCTTGCGGTCCGAATCGATCATCGCGATCAGGCCGCCGCATTCCTCTTCGGTGAGGAAATTCTGGTAGACATACAGGTCGATGCCCTGCCCCTGCACAATCTGGACTTGGGGGTGACGGGCTAGCCGCGCAGTCGTCCTGCGTCCGATATCAGCAAGGCGGTCGGTGGCCATCCGGCTTGCGCTACCAAAAAAGGCCCGGAACGCAAGGCGCTCCGGGCCGATAAATCACCAGAAAAAGCCGTGGATCACGTCAACGATATAGCCGTTGCGCGTATCGACGAGCAGGACATCGTCATAATAACGCACCCACTCATACGGCCAATCGGCATAAGGCAGGCGATATTGCCACGGATTGTCGATCCGGTAGCGCGACCCGAAGAACACCTGATTCAGGTAGATCCCGATCGAGAAGCGCTGATAGCGGTGGTTATAACCATAAGGCGAATAATAGCGGGGCGCGCGGTAGAGGTTGCGGTTGACCGAGCGATAACGCTGCCAATCATAGCGGTTGTCGTTGCGCCATCCGCGGTTCC
>JAYUYR010000216.1:0-4654 GCA_043752405.1 Sphingomonas sp.
CCCTGCGCATCGCTAAGGCGCGCCCGGCAATGGCTGCCCCCGGCGTCGATCCCCAAATAATATATGGTGCTGGTCACTATGGATTGATCCTCGCAAAAATCATTCGGACGATCATCGCGATTATGTCACGGCCTACGTTCAGTTGTCCGGACATATTTGCATTTTTGTTATGATAGTCTAGCCCTGTCGTATCGGGGAGACGAAGCGATGCGAAGCGTAAAATTTGCACTGGCAGCCGTTGCGCCGTTGCTTATTGCAAACACGCCCGTGCCGCCGCCCGATCTGGGCCTTTATACGAACGAGGAAGAAGTCTATTTTGACAGAGAAGCGGGCCGGACACCTGTGCCCTGGTTTGCCATTAACTTGCGGGAGGGCGCTGCCCCGCAGTTCGTTGATCCCTATGGATACGAGGTCAAAGGCGACGTCGCACAGATATTCAAACAGGATGTGGATCATATTGTTGTCGTGCTGCCTAGTTTGAGCCGGACATCGATCCTTCGCCGCGCGCGGCCCGTCACTTGCTGGGGGTCGGTTCCTAAATTCACCAAGAAGCCCGACGGTACCGATGACTGGTATTTTGCGGCGGGCCTGAAAGTCCATGATCAGGGCGGACGTGCGCAGTTTGGCGGCCGCGATACCGGCGCACCGCCGGTGATCTTGCGGATGCGCAATGTCGTCTGGCCGACGGGAACGAACAAGCCCAGTCTTGTCCTGTATGTCCACAAACCCGCAAACCCCGACCATGCCGAATCCTATAGCTGGGCCGATCCCGACGCCAAACGCATCGGCATCAACCTGCGCTGGATGCAGGCCAGCTGTTCCATCGACTGAGGAGACAATCATGAAGCTGTTGAAAATTGCGTTGCTTGCTTCGGCGTTTGTTGCCGGTGCGGCGCAGGCACGGATGCTCGATCCCACTATTCCCGCTGATGCTTTCGAAATATCGAAACGGGTGCAATGCGGCGCAGGTGATAGCGTTCCCGCGGTCTATTACTGGTCGGGAAAAGTGTATTCGCGCGTTGCCGGTGAACCCGACCGGCATTTGTTCAACGGCGAGGGGATGAACATTCGCCAATGCGTGGTCGTAACTGACCCGGTGCGCGGCAAGGGCTATCGCCTCGTCAGTCGCGAAGTGATGTTCTACACTGACACAAAGACCGGCGAGATCGTACGTAAATGGGCAAATCCCTGGTCGGGCGAAACCGTTGACGTGATGCAGATCAACAATGATCCGGTGAACTCGCGGCCCTCTTATATGATTGGCGCGGATGGCAAGCCTGCGCCTTCGGCCAACTTCAAGCGGCAGGGACGCTGGATGCTCATGCCAATCGAAGTGCCATTGTTTTATGAGAATCCGCTGGCCGGGGCTTATCAGGATTATGTCGGCGGAAAATATCAAGCGATGGAGATTTTCGACTTCGCGTTTGATGCGGCCGAAATGCTCGATACCAAAAACCTGACTGCTTATCCGGCCATTGCTTGGGTTCGCATTTCAGACTGGATGCCGTGGATGAAAATGCGCGGGCGGCAGGGGCAGATGGTATTCAATGCAATGGGTACAAAGCTGAAGTCATTCGATGAACTGCCGCCGGTAATCAAGAACGAAATTGCAGCGAACTACCCGATCTATAACGCCCCGCCGCCGGGTGATGATGCGCGCCCGAACGCGACGACATGGACCGTCTTTAAGTCCATGATCGACGCGCAGCGGGCATTACCGAAGCCTTAGAACTTGTAGCCGATCGTCGCCCCGATCTGGCGGCGGTCGGCACCTTGGACATAGGGCGAGGCCACCGCGAAATTGACCGAGTCAAAGAAGCGGACGCCCGCCGTCGAGGTGTCGTCATCGAAGACATTGTTGGCGAAGACCTGGAAGCTCCAGTTATCGCTGCGCACTGTCGCACGCAGATCCACCACAGTTCGGGCACCGAATGACTGCAGGTTGTCAGCGCGCACGAAACTTTTCGACTGGTAGGACACGTCGCCGCGCGCATCGAAGCGCCAGTCGTTGCCCAGCGGAAAGCTGAATGCGGGGCTGACAACGAACTTGTGCTCGGGGACGTAAGGCAGCGACCGCCCGACGAAATTAAGCGGTGGCAATCCCGCAAGCGTTCGTGCGGCTGCGAGCGAGTCATCGACGAACGCACGATATTTCGCGCTCGTATAAGCGTAATTGCCCGACAGTGTGAACCAGTCAGCAAGTTTCATGACAGTACTACCTTCAAGGCCCGCAATCTTTGCCTTGCCGACGTTGCAGACATAGGTGCGCTGCGTCGACGACCCGCCGAATGTGATCGGGTTCTGGCAGGCGACCTGCTGGTTACTCCAGTCGGTGATATAGCCAGAAAGGTTAAGCAGCAAACGCCCGTCGAGCCAAGTCGTCTTCAGGCCGGCCTCGTAATTCCAGGTCGACTCGGGCTGATACGTACGCTGGGCAAAGGCGATGTTGAGGTTCGTGTTGAATCCGCCGGTCTTTTCGCCATGCGCAAGGCTGGCGTAAAGCATTGCGTTGTCATCGAATTTCCAGTCAAGCAGAACACGCGGCGTTACGAAGCGAAAATCCTGCTTGAGATCGAAAACGGCCGATGAAGCAACCGCAGGTGCGACCGCAGGGTTGGTGACACTCGGCACGATGGCGGGGTTGGTCGGCCGCTGGCGGAAACCCTGCTTTTCATATTCGTAACGCATTTCGCCGGTCAGCGAGACTTGCCCTAAGGTGTAGCCATAGGAGCCAAAGACCGCGAAACTTTCGGTTGTCGTCGTGATCCTTGGAAAGCCGAAGGCATCACGTGCGGCGACGGTTATCGGCGAGAGGCTGCGACCGAGGCTCGTCGATTTATTGTTATAGTAGAACACGCCCATCAGCCATTTAACCGGGCCTGCGCCGTTCGATGCCACGCGAAGTTCCTGACTGAAATCAACGAATTTCTCTTTCGCCGACGACAGACCGAAATCGCCTTTGCCCAGCGCAAAGTTAGGCACGAACGGGGCGCCGAACGTCGGGCAGCCGGTGGTCACTTCGCAGATCGTGTTATCCCCATCGAGTGTGAAATCGGCTTCGCGTTCGAAATAAGCCGTGATCGACGTCAGCGTGGCGTCGCCGAAATCATAGTCCATCGATCCGCTGACGCGGCGGGTTTCCTGCTTCTGACCATAAAAACTGATCGCCGCATCGGCAGGTAAATTGCCCGAGATCGTCGTCGCCGCGAGCGAGACCGGCAGGGTGTTCACGGTCACGCCGCCGCGCGGAATGTTCGGCACTTGTCCGATATAAAGCAGGTTGCGCACGGTGCCGACCGGCGAACCGGCAGGACGTGCGGGCGCAGCATTGGTGCGGATGACATTAGCGGCAGGTTGCCCCAGATCTTCGTTTGAATATGCGCCGCGCAGCGTAAAGATGAATTCTTCGACCGGTTGCCATTCGATCGTCGCAATGCCGCCATAGGTTTTAGCAAAATCGACCTTTCCGCCGTCGATCGAGCTTTTGTACCAGCCGTCGAAATTGCGATAGAAGCCACCGACGCGGACGCGGATCGTGTCCGAAAGCGGGCCCGAAACACTGGCCACGCCCTTGAACAGATTATGCTCGCCGCCAGTCAGTTCGACGCTACCCGTCATTTCCCGGGTGGGGCGCTGCGTCACATAGTTGATCGCTCCCGCAAAGGTATTGCGACCATAGAGTGCCGATTGCGGACCCTTGACGATTTCTATGCGTTGCAGGTCGTTGAGTTCAAGGTCCGCCGACGCCTTGCCCGACAGGTAGATTCCATCGAGAAACACGCCAACATTGAGTGCGCCAAATGTCTGCGCCGCCCCCCGGATGATCGGCAACTGGTTTTGCGCGCCGAACAGCGGCGCAAAGCCGAGGCCGGGTGTCAGCTTGGCGACATCGGCGAGCTTTTCGATCCGCAGCGACTTGATTTCTTCGGTCCCGTAAGCAGTGATGGCAATCGGTACGTCCTGCAGCCGCTCCTCGCGCTTGCGGGCCGTGACAATGATTTCGCCGTCGCTGGCACCGGCTTCGACAGGGGCCGATTGTTGCGCCGAAGCGGCGACCGGCACAAGCGCGGTGACAGCTAGAAGCATAGTTTTGATTGTGAATTTCATGCCACATCCCCTTTGTCGCAACAAATCTGTTACTTGTACGCTTCCACTGTGCGGATAATTTGTCCAGACAAATTTTGTTTTTGATGATTCCCGTCAAACGCTGTTACATTCGGGCAACACAGGAAGGATGCCTATGCCCGCCTATATGGTTGTCGTCGCAAAGATTGCCGACCGGGACGCGTTCATCGGCGGTTATGGCACGGCGGCGGGTAAGCTCGTCGAACAATTCGGCGGCAAATATGTGTTGCGCGGGCCGGGCGTGGAACTGCTTGAAGGCGAATTTGGCGCGGGCGCATCGATTGTGATTTCGGAATGGCCCGACAAGGATGCGGCGAAGGCGTTCTGGAACTCGCCCGAATATGCCGAGGCAAAGAAATTGCGCGCAGGCGTGGCGGATTGCCAGGTCCTGTTGATCGAGGCGGCAACAATCAATGGCTGATGTTCGATGTTACCTGTTGTCGTTGATCCGGCGCGTTGATCATCGCACACTCGCCGATTGTTAAGAGGAGTCGCTTCACGATGACCCGCGCTGCCCGCATCACCGCTT
>JAYUYR010000217.1:0-4636 GCA_043752405.1 Sphingomonas sp.
TCAAGCGTTTCGCCTGTGGAATCTGACAACAGATGAAGATGCAATCGCGCCATCATTGCCCTGTGCATAACCACGGGGAATTTTACTAGGCGAATCGCGAGGGTCAATTAGGGGGAACCGCGCATCCCCAACGCCCGCATTTTCGCACCCATGCTTATCCACATGACGCTGAAACCCGCGCTATCTTGTGGATAATGGGGACGCCGGACTCGAATCGCCGGCTTTGCGCGAGTCCCCGCGCGTCAACCTGTTGGCAATTGAGCACAGGGTCGATAAGCCCCGCACATTGCCGTACTACCTCTATCATCAACTCTTTCTTAATATTTCGTAAAGGATAAGAATTGACCAAGCCTTTGCTCGACGTACTCCGGGGGACACGTCAAGACCGTCCGCCTGTGTGGTTCATGCGTCAGGCCGGGCGGTATCTGTCCGAATATCGCGAATTGCGCGCACAAAAGGGCGGTTTTCTCGAGCTGATGCATGACAGTGACGCCGCCGCCGAAGTCACACTTCAGCCGATCCGCCGTTTCGGTTTCGATGGCGCGATCCTGTTCTCCGACATTCTCGTCATCCCCAATGCGCTGGGGCAGGACCTGTGGTTCGAAGAAGGAGAGGGGCCACGCCTGGCGCCCAAGCTCGTCGATCATGCGCTCAGCGGGCTTGTAGCGGCGCCTGAGCGGCTGTCGGCGATCTACCAGACCGTCGCCAAGGTGAAGGCCGCGCTGCCGCCTGAAACGACACTTCTCGGCTTTGCGGGCAGCCCGTGGACCGTTGCAACCTATATGATTGCCGGGCAAGGCAGCAAGGAACAGGCCGAGGCGCGGCGCTATGCCTACCGCGATCCGGCGGCGTTTGGCGAAATCATCGACGCCATCGTAAGCATGACAGTCGATTATCTCAGCAAACAGATCGACGCAGGCGCCGACGCTGTGCAATTGTTCGATAGTTGGTCGGGGAGCCTGTCGCCGGCGCAATTCGACGACTGGGTCATCGCGCCGACCATCCGCATCGTCACCGAGCTGCGCGCGCGGCATCCCGATACGCCGATCATCGGCTTTCCCAAGGGCGCGGGCGGCAAACTGATTGCCTATGCCAAGGCGACCGGCGTCGACGCACTCGGTATTGACGAAACCGTCGATCCGGTCTGGGCGTCGACATATCTGCCTGCCGGATTGCCGGTGCAGGGCAATCTCGACCCGCTCGCGCTCATTGTGGGTGGCGCGACGCTTTCCAAAGCCATCGCGCATATCCTTGAGGCTTTTGCTGATCGACCGCATATATTCAATCTCGGCCACGGTATCCTGCCCGACACACCGATTGCGCATGTCGAGATTGCGCTCAGGCAAATCCGGTCATGACTGGTTTTCTCGGCGCGGCCTATTTGTGGGTGCAGTCCGCGCACGTGATTTTTGTGATTTTCTGGATGGCGGGGCTGTTCATGCTGCCGCGCTTTTTTGCTTATCATCAGGAGACCGAGGCTGGCTCGCCCGAGATCGCCAAATGGATCGAGCGTGAGGCGCGGCTGGTAAAGATCATCCTAAACCCCGCGATGATCATCGTCTGGGCGCTCGGATTGCTGTTGGTCATCAACATCGGCGCCTGGGCCGACGGCTGGTTCCACGCCAAATTCGCCGCAGTGATCGCGCTGTCAGGCTATCACGGCTGGATGGCCGGCTATGCGAAAAGGCTGGCCCGCGGCGAAGCGGGTGTGTCGTCAAAGACCATGCGCCTGCTCAACGAAGTCCCGGGTGTGGCGACGGCAGTGATTGTGATATTGGTGATCGTGAAGCCGTTTTAGGCTTGCTTGCATTATTAAATGGGTGCACATAAATAGCGTGAAGATCGAGTTCGATCCTGCCAAGGATGAAATCAACCGGGCCAAGCACGGCATTTCATTACAGGCGGCAATGGACTTTGATTGGGATACGGCGCTCGAGCGCGAAGATGACCGGTTCGACTATGGTGAAGTCCGCTTCGTTGCCATCGGGCTGATCGATGCGCGCCTGTATGTGATGGTTTTTACCGAAGGTTCCGATGACGATTTCGTGCGTGTCATCAGCCTGCGCCCTGCGGAGAAACATGAAACGAGGTATTATTATGGACAAGTTTGACTCGGCGATTCACGACGACAACCCGTCGCTAGATGCGGCGTTTCTGGCTGGAATGAAGCCATCACGGCGCGGGCGACCCAGACTGGAGACGCCGAAGGTGGAGGTGAAAATCCGGCTCGATGCCACTACGGTCGAACATCTGCGCGGCAGCGGCCCCGGATGGCAAACTCGGGTGAATGCGGTGTTGGGGCAGCTCGTGTCGAACGGGCAGATTTGAAGGGGCAATCTCAGGAGTAGTGGTAGAAAACCATACCTGTGATTAACGGAATTGGCGCACCGTCGGCTGTGATGATTGTCATTTTGGTGATGGTGAAGCCATGTTAGGCAGATGAAGCATCAAAATTTTTTGATTTTTGGAGACAGTTGATTGACTTTCGCGGGGCTTGATGAAGCTCGTAAGGCGTTGCTGCTATCTACAGCAGGTATCCTTAATCAAACAAGACTTCGCTATGCGATTGCGGGAGGATGGGTGCCACTCTTGCTGGAGCCAAACCATCCGGACCTCAAACACCCTGGCACACGCGATGTAGATGTGTTGATGATTGATCGAATTGAGGAGGTAAAAACTGCGGTTCTGGCCCTACTGAACCACAAATTCAGACCTTCAGCGAAGCATGAGTTTCAACTTCTTCGAGATGCCTCGGTGGGGGGACGGGATTTCGTCTTCAACGTTGATCTAATGCATCCATCCGAGGCCGACAGTACACCGCAAATGTTTCATGATATATTCGATCTGGGAGTAAACGATGCATACGATCCCAGAGGTTCAAGATTTGCAAAATCGATTGCTTTTCGATCGGCATCAATCGTTTATGAACAGAACCTCTTCTTATACGAATCTGTGTCTGGTCTGAATCTTGATCACCAGATGACCTCTCAAAAAGTACCAATTCTTAATGCACCCGCATTCATTCTATCCAAATGCGAAAGCGTTTCAGTCGCTAAACGGACTCGTGATGCCTTTGATATCTATTACCTGTTGTCAGGTGTCGGCGGGACAAAGGCTGCTGATGACCTACTCTCACTGACACAAAAGTTCGATCAGGTGGATCGGCAAGTGGAAAAGCTACGAGTCTTTCTTATGGACAGCTCTGGCAAATTTGACGAAAATGTATCGTACCATGCTGGGAGACCGATGTCCGGCTCAGCAAATAAATGCTCTACCTTGTTGACCACTACGTCTTAACCCACTAATTTCCGTGCACGCATCCATTCGGCTCTGCGCACATCAGCATCAGTCCTTGATCCGCTGTTTTGGCCATCGCGCCCAATAACTCCCCGAAAGAATATCCCATGCATTTGAAAGATTTGAAGAAAACAGCGCCGGCCGAACTGGTCGGGATGGCCGAGGAGCTCGGTATCGAGGGGGCTTCGACGCTGCGCAAGCAGGATTTGATGTTCGCGATCCTGAAAGTGAAGGCCGAAAACGGCGAGCAGATCATGGGCGTCGGCACGATCGAAGTGCTGCAGGACGGCTTCGGCTTCCTGCGCAGCCCCGAGGCCAATTATCTCGCCGGCCCCGACGACATCTATGTCTCGCCCAATCTCGTCCGTAAGCACGGCCTGCGCACCGGTGACACGGTAGAATGCGAAGTCAAAGGACCGCGCGACGGCGAGCGCTATTTCGCGCTGACCCGCGTGACGCTCGTCAATTTCGACGATCCCGAAGCGGTGCGCCACCGTGTCAATTTCGACAATCTGACGCCACTTTATCCTGATGAAAAGCTCAGCCTCGACACGCTGGACCCGACGGTCAAGGACAAGTCGGCGCGCGTCATCGACATCATTTCGCCCCAGGGCAAGGGCCAGCGCACGCTGATCGTCGCCCCCCCGCGCGTCGGCAAAACCGTCATGCTTCAGAACATGGCCAAGGCAATCACCGACAATCATCCCGAGGTGTTTTTGATCGTCCTCTTGGTCGACGAACGCCCCGAGGAAGTCACCGACATGCAGCGCAGCGTGAAGGGCGAGGTGATCTCCTCGACCTTCGACGAGCCCGCCACGCGCCACGTCCAGGTCGCCGAGATGGTCATCGAGAAGGCCAAGCGCCTCGTCGAGCACAAGAAGGACGTGGTGATCCTGCTCGATTCGATCACCCGCCTCGGCCGCGCCTACAACACCGTCGTGCCGAGCTCGGGCAAGGTGCTCACCGGCGGCGTCGACGCCAACGCGCTCCAGCGGCCCAAGCGCTTCTTCGGCGCGGCGCGCAACATCGAGGAAGGCGGCTCGCTGTCGATCATCGCCACCGCGCTGATCGACACCGGCAGCCGGATGGACGAGGTGATCTTCGAAGAGTTCAAGGGCACCGGCAACTCCGAGATCGTGCTCGACCGCAAGGTCGCCGACAAGCGCATCTTCCCCGCGCTCGACGTCGGCAAGTCGGGCACCCGCAAGGAAGAGCTGCTGGTCGAGAAGGACAAGCTTTCGAAGATGTGGGTCCTGCGCCGCATCCTCATGCAGATGGGCACGATCGACGCGATGGAATTCCTCCTCGACAAGATGAAGGATTCCAAGACCAACGAGGA
>JAYUYR010000218.1:0-4616 GCA_043752405.1 Sphingomonas sp.
GTCGCCGCGCTCCTCGCCCTTTCCGCCTGTCAAAAGGAAACCATCGTTGCCGGTCGCAAGGACGACATGGCCGAAGATTTGGCAAAAGCGCCCAAGGTCGTGCTGCCGCCCGCGCTGAAATCGAGCAAGGCCTATCGCTGCAAGGACGGCGGTCTAGTCTATATCGACCTTTTCCAGGGCGATAAAATGGCCAATTTCCGGACCACCGAAAGCGGTCCTGCGATCAAGCTCGAAGCCCCCGAAGCCGGACAGCCGATGGTTGCCGAAGGATATTCGATGACGGTATCGGACAACAGCATCACGCTAACGCAGCCGCGCAAGGATTCGCAAACCTGCAAGGCGTGATCGTTCTTCGCGCCTGGTTCAAAGGGGGCGCGCAAGGGGGGATTCGCAATGTTCGTGGGACATTATAGCGCGGCCTTTGTCGCCGCCGCCCTGCCCAAAGCGCCCAAACTCGGCACATTGTTCGTCGCGGCACAACTTGTCGACATCGCCTTCTTCAGCTTCGTTCCCCTCGGCATCGAACATATGCGCGTGGCGCCGGGCATAGCGGCAATGAACCCGATGGACCTTTATGACATGCCGTGGACGCATTCGCTGGCTGGAGCCTTTGCCTGGGGCATCGGGTTTGCAATCCTGCTGCGCGCGACGCTCGGCAACTGGACAGCCGGTGCCATCGGCGGTGCGGTCGTCATCTCGCATTGGCTGCTCGATCTGCTGGTCCATGTGCCCGACCTGACAATTGCCGGCCAGCCGCCCAAACTCGGGCTTGGCCTATGGAATTATCCCGTTATCGCAATGCCGCTCGAAATCGCACTATTGCTGGGCAGCGCATGGTTCTACGCCCGGGCGACCAAATCGACCGGAGCCACGGCAGCACTGCCTCTGCTCCTCGTCGTGCTGCTCGCGCTTCAGGCGTTCAACTGGTTCGGCCCAGTGCCCGTCGCTGTCGATGCCGGACTCTGGGCAATGGGCCTGCTCGCCTTCGCAATTGCCGCCTCGCTCGCATGGTGGGTGGCACGGAACCGCATCCCCCGCTAGAGGCTTCGGCGATGACCGAAATCACACCAGAAATCGTCGCCGAACACGGCCTGTCCCCCGAAGAATATGAGCGCGTCCTCCACGCGATGGGGCGCGAGCCGAACATCACTGAGCTTGGCATTTTCTCGGTGATGTGGTCCGAGCATTGCTCTTATAAATCGAGCCGCATCCACCTGAAGAAGCTCCCTACCACCGGCCCGCAAGTCATTTGCGGTCCCGGCGAGAATGCGGGGGTCATCGATATTGGCGATGGCCAAGCTGCTATCTTCAAGATGGAATCGCACAACCACCCGTCCTACATCGAACCCTATCAGGGAGCGGCGACCGGCGTTGGCGGCATCCTGCGCGATGTGTTCACGATGGGCGCGCGGCCGATTGCCAACCTGAACGCGCTGCGCTTCGGGCGGCCCGACCATCCGAAAATGCGCCATCTGATCGCAGGCGTCGTCAGCGGCATCGGCGGCTATGGCAATTGCGTCGGCGTCCCGACGGTAGGTGGCGAAGTGAACTTCCATCCCGCTTATGACGGCAACATCCTCGTCAATGCCATGACAGTCGGCATCGCCGATCAGGACAAGATTTTCTATTCCGCTGCCTCGGGCGTGGGCAACAGTATCGTGTATGTCGGCAGCAAGACCGGTCGCGACGGTATCCACGGCGCGACGATGGCAAGCGCGGACTTTGGCGAAGATGCCGACGCCAAGCGGCCCACGGTGCAGGTCGGCGATCCGTTTACCGAAAAACTGTTGATCGAAGCCTGCCTTGAACTCATGGCATCCGACGCGATCGTCGCGATTCAAGACATGGGCGCGGCCGGCCTCACCTCGTCTGCCGTCGAAATGGCAAGCAAGGGCGGCGTCGGTATCCGGCTGAACATGAACGCAGTGCCGCAACGCGAAACCGGCATGACCGCCTACGAGATGATGCTGTCCGAGAGCCAGGAGCGTATGCTTATGGTCCTGAAGCCTGGCCACGAGGATTTCGCGCAAAGCATTTTCAGGAAATGGGAACTCGACTTCGCCGTCATCGGCGAGGTGACCGATACGGGCCACATGGTCCTCGTCCACAACGGCGAAGTCGTCGCCGACATCCCCCTCGCCCCGCTGGCCGACGATGCCCCGCTTTATGACCGGCCCCATGTCAGAACGCCGCCGCCCGCGCCGCTGACCAATGTGCCCGAAAGCACGGATCTGGTCGCCGACCTGCTTAAGCTCATGGCCAGCCCCGACATCGCCTCGCGCCGCTGGATCTGGGAACAATATGACCAGAAAGTCGGTGGTGACACCGTCCAGCCCCCCGGTGGCGACGCCGCGCTCGTCCGCGTCCACGGCACGCAAAAGGCGCTCGCGATCACCACCGACTGCACCCCGCGCTATTGCTTTGCCGACCCCTATGAGGGCGGAAAACAGGCCGTCGCCGAAGCCTATCGCAATGTTTGCGCGGTCGGTGCCCGCCCGCTTGCCGTCACGAACTGCCTCAACTTCGGCAATCCGCAGCGTCCCGAAATCATGGGCCAGATCGTCGGCTGCCTCGGAGGAATGAGCGAAGCCTGCATCGCGCTCGACACGCCCATCGTCAGCGGCAATGTCAGCCTTTACAACGAGAGCAAAGCAACGGGTGGCGGGTCCGCCATCCTGCCCACTCCGGCGATTGGCGCGGTCGGGCTGCTCGCTGACTGGTCGAAATCGGCCACCATATCCTTCAAGGCAGCGGGCGAGCATATTCTCATCCTGGGCCACACCGTCGGCCATCTTGGCCAGTCGATCTGGTTGCGCGAACTGCACGGTCTCGAGGAAGGCCCCCCTCCCCCCGTCGACCTGAACGCCGAACGCCGCGCAGGCGAATTGATCCAGTCGTTGATCGGCGAAGGACTCGTCACCGCGGTGCATGACTGCTCGGACGGTGGGGCCGCCGTCGCGCTTGCCGAAATGGCGCTTGCAGGAAACATTGGGGTCATCGTGCCCGTCGTCGCGCAAATTCCCAATCCTGCCGCGATCCTGTTCGGCGAAGACCAGGGTCGCTACATCGTCACCACCCGCAACGCCGCCACCGTCCGCGAACGAGCAACCGCAGCCAACATCTTTTCGATTCCGCTCGGATCAACGGGCGGCGATGTGATCGGCTTCGACATGATCGGGCGTGGCGGGGTGCAAAGCATCCCCTTGGCTGACGTCCGCGCCGCACATGAGGCCTTTTTTCCTGCGCTAATGGATGGGTGACAGAACCGGGTCGGATGCTGGCTGGCATGAACATCTGGTCGAGCCTGAAACGGATGATCAGCAAGTCGACGCGTTGAATTCCGACCGCATCCACACGCTCGATGCCGTGCGCGGCTTGGCGGTGATGGGCATCCTGCTCATGAACATCGTCGCCCTCGGCATGCCCGTCTATGCCTATATCGATCCGCGCTATCACGGCCTGAACGGGCCCGCCGACGCCACGGCCTGGGCGATCAACTACGTCCTGTCCGAAGGAAAATTCCGGGCGCTGTTCACGATGCTATTCGGCGCGTCGATGGTGGTGATTGCCGAGCGTGCCAGTGCCAATCCCGACGGCCCCGGACCTGCAATGACCCATTACCGGCGGATGGTCTGGTTGTTCGTCATCGGGATGATCCACGCCTGGTGCTTCTGGTATGGCGACATCCTTGTCCAATATGCCATCGGCGGGATGCTTGGATTTCTGATGTGGCGCTGGCAACCGCGCGCGCTGTGGCTGCTCTTCGCGGCAATGATCACTTTACAGGCAGCCAACAGTTACAGCCATTATGCCGCATTGGCTCCTGTCCGCGCCGCCGCACTGGCGCCCGGCGCATCGCCCGGCGCTATCGCGGCATGGGACGCGCGCATCGCCAAGGAAGTGCCGACCAAGACGGACGCGATCAAAGAAATCAAAGGCTATCGCGGCGACCTGACATCGGTGTTCAACACCCGGGTTCCGACCACAGTTTTCTTTCAAACGTTCATCGCACCGTCGACGTTGCCCGAGATTTTTGCCTTTATGGCGTTCGGCATTTTGCTGTTCCGCAACGGCTTTTTAACCGGCAACAGGTCACGGCGATCCTATTGGCTGGTCATTGGTGTCGGCTATCTGGTCGCCGCGCCGCTGACGGCAATGCTCGCGAGCCGGTTGAGCGCAGCGCAGTTCGATCCCGCGGTACTGGCGCTGTGTGAAACGGGCAGCTTGCTCCTGCGCCCGTTCATTGCCGCTGCCCATGCCGCAGTCATCATTTTGATCGTCAACTCGAGTCGCGCGGGCGCGTTCGTGTCGCGGATCGAGGCTGTCGGGCGCATGGCATTGTCCAACTACCTCGGCACCACGCTGATCGCGACGACCTTATTCTATGGCTATGGCTTTGGCCTGTTTGGTCAGCTTGGTCGGGCGCAACTTTACATCGTTGTCGCTGTGATATGGATATTGATGCTGCTCTGGTCGCAACCCTGGCTGGCTCGGTACCATTTTGGCCCCGTCGAATGGCTGTGGCGCAGCCTCGCCCGCTGGCAACGACAGCCGATGCGTCGGTAGAACGCTATTGCGACTGATTATCATGTGTGATAATCGATTCGCATTAGGAG
>JAYUYR010000219.1:0-4592 GCA_043752405.1 Sphingomonas sp.
GCGCGCAAGACGGCGTTGCACGTGATGATCAACATCGACGTCGAAATTGCGGGGGTAAACCCGACAGTGCTCGAGCGGATGATGACGCGGTTGATCGGTGCAGCACTTGGTCTCGCTCATGATGGGGAGGTCGTTGCAGTGCGCCTGTCGCAAGGGGCAACGGGACAGGCCGTCTTTTCGGTCGCGCGACCGGGTGCGCTGGCGGGTGTCAGCGATGCGGTTTTGCTCGACCCGGCTTATGATCCTGACATGCCCTATCCCGATGCGCCGTTACTGGGACTCGGGTTTACATTGCGTTTGATCGAGAGCCTGGCGCGTGACGTTGGTGGTCGTTTTTCGATTGCGGCCGATGCTTTTGTTTTGACGCTGCCGGGCGCTCTGGCGCATGCCGACTTGCCAGCGGGAGCGCCTTAGGGGTATCGGGGCTACGCGCTGGGGGCCTGTAGCTCAACGGTAGAGCCGGCCGCTCATAACGGCTAGGTTGCGGGTTCGATTCCTGCCGGGCCCACCAGCGCTTTATGGCCGATAAAATCACATGCCCGCTGTGGCAAAAGCCACGCCGTCGGTCCTTTATTGCATAAAGGCCGGCCGGAACCGTTGCGTGTGTCGCATAGCTTCGCTATGCGCTCCGCTTCGGGGAGTGGCGCAGCCTGGTAGCGCATCTGGTTTGGGACCAGAGGGTCGCAGGTTCGAATCCTGTCTCCCCGACCATTTTCAGCAGGTCCGATCGTCGAGTAGTGGAGCGCGGTGAGAGCCTACACAAGAAAAGGGCGTCCGACCCGAAGATCGAACGCCCCAAGCTGTTCGTTAAAAACGAAAAGCTTACTTGGCTGCATCAGCCTTGTTTTCAATCACGGCAACTGCGTTGTCGGTCGCGTTCTGAACGGCGTCGGTCGCGTTGTCGGCAACAGCAGCAACATTTTCCGAAGCGTTGTCGGCAGTTGCTTCGAGGTTGTCAGCAGTATTCGCGATTTCGCTCATGGCGTTGTCGCCAGCATCGATTACGTTCTGAGCTTCGGGGGTCTTGTTGCAAGCCGACAGCGCAAGGAGGCCGGTGGCTGCGAGAACGAGGGTGAACTTCTTCATGCTATGGTTTCCTTGGGAAAGGCACACATGCGGTCGGCACAATGCCGTCGCTGTGTGCCTAAATAGTGCCACAATTCGCCGCGTCAATGCCTAAATTGCATCGGCGCTTTTGTTAAACTACTGTTATTAGACGATTAATATAAATACCCGATTATATCAGTTTGAATTTTTTGTTGCACGACGTGTAGATGGCTACAAACAGTGCTTCGTCACACGCGGTCATAGGTTTCTGGTATGTCTTCCCAAACATCCGCGCCTCGGCTATCCGCACCCGTAATTCCTTTCATCCCACACTTGGCGAAAGTCCCCGACCGATGGCCGTGCAATATTCCTATGTCATGAAGGGGCTGACCAAGACCTTCCCCGGTGCTGCCAAGCCGATCCTTAACAACATCCACCTGCAATTCCTGCCGGGCACGAAGATTGCGATTATCGGGGTCAATGGCGCCGGTAAATCGACGTTAATGAAGATCATCGCGGGCTATGACACCGAGTATAACGGTGAAGCATGGGCAGCAGAGGGCATTCGCGTCGGCTATCTGGCGCAGGAGCCGCAGCTTAACCCCAAGAAAAACGTCCGCGAAAACGTCATGGATGGCGTGCGTGATGTTGCCGACATGATGGACCGCTTCAACGCAATCTCGACACTGATGGGCGACCCGCCAGAAGATGCCGACTTCGATGCGTTGCTTGCTGAAATGGGCGATTTGCAGGAAAAAATCGACGCGGTTGACGGGTGGACGCTTGATAACCAGCTCGAAATCGCGATGGAAGCGCTGCGCTGCCCGCCGGGCGATGCGTCGGTCGAGAACCTGTCGGGGGGTGAACGCCGCCGCGTTGCGCTGTGCCGGTTGCTGCTCGAAAAGCCCGAAATCCTGCTGCTCGACGAACCGACCAACCATCTGGACGCGGAGTCGGTGCAATGGCTCGAGAAGCATCTGATCGATTATGCCGGCAACGTCATCCTCGTTACCCACGACCGCTATTTCCTCGATAATGTTGTCGGCTGGGTGCTCGAACTCGACCGCGGCAAGGGCATCCCGTTCGAGGGCAATTACTCGGCGTGGCTCGAGGCCAAAGCAAAGCGCATGGATCAGGAAGACCGAGAGGACGAAGGGCGGCAAAAGGCGATCAAGGAAGAACTCCAGTGGATCCGCCAGTCGCCCAAGGCGCGCCAGACCAAATCGAAGGCGCGCATCCGGGCGTTCGATGAGCTGGTCGAGAAACAGGCCGACCGCCGGCCCGGCGCGGCGCAGATTCTCATCCAGATTCCCGAGCGGCTCGGCGGCAACGTCATTGATGCCGAAGGGCTGACCAAATCATACGGCGACAAGTTGCTGTTCGAGGGGCTGGACTTCACCCTACCGCCGGGCGGTATCGTCGGTGTGATCGGCCCGAACGGCGCGGGTAAATCGACGCTGTTCAAGCTGATCACCGGCGCGGAAAAGCCCGACAGCGGGAGTATCAAGATCGGGACGACGGTCAAACTCGGATTCGTCGACCAATCGCGCGACGACCTCGACGCCAACAAGAATGTCTGGGAAGAAGTGTCAGGCGGCAACGACCGCTTTTACTTCGGCAAGCACGAAGTCAACACGCGCGCTTATGTTGGCGCATTCAACTTTAAGGGCACCGACCAGCAGAAGAAAGTCGGCCAGCTATCGGGCGGCGAACGCAACCGCGTCCACATGGCTAAGATGCTGGCGGCGGGGGGCAATGTGCTGCTGCTCGACGAACCGACTAATGATCTTGACGTGGAGACGCTGCGGGCGTTGGAAGAGGCCTTGGAGAGCTTTGCGGGCTGCGCGGTGGTGATCAGCCATGACCGCTTTTTTCTGGACCGGCTGGCAACGCACATATTGGCGTTCGAGGGGGATAGCCATGTTGAATGGTTCGAGGGAAACTTTGAGTCATACGAGGAAGACAAGCGGCGACGTCTGGGCGATGCGGCGGACCGACCGACGAGGTTGGCTTATAAGAAGTTGACTAGGTGATTATCTGTTCGGCAGCTTCAAGCAATTCTCGATAACTTCTCGAAAACCATCGATGCGGGAGTTTGCTTTCTTAAGTTGACCAGACTGCTCGACAGCAAAAATGAGCCAGGATTTCATCGTATCTCCTGATGGAAGCTTGGCCGCAGGCACGGGCTTCGATAATGTGTTCTGTATCCAAGGTTGCAGGCATCCACGCACTTCGTTCCTAGTCGCTTCTGGATCCAGGTCCTGACGTAAAACAGCGCGCCCGGTAACGAGACCTGAAGCCATATCCTGTGGTATCGTCACTGGGGATAGTCGTCCTTAGACTGACACCGCCCACCTTTTTGCCGCTACTGATGAGCTTTTGTCGGCAAGTATTTGCATTGATAGCGAAACATAGTCCTTATCTGTAACTGAGCTCTGACCCGTCCACGAAACCACTGCAGCGACGATAGCGGCTGCAGCTGCTATCGTCGCAGTGATTACAGGTAGCCACCCCAAGGTCGCGCGCAAAATATCTCACCCCAATCTGTCTGTTTCAAGTAATTGCGGGATTGTGAAATTTAACTCAACCCGCCACCTTCCGCAACGCCGCGTTCATCCGTGTCTGCCAGCCCGATCCGCCGCTTCGAAAATGAGCGAGGACGTCGCGGTCGAGGCGGAGGCTGACTTGCTGCCTAGGCTCTTTGCCCGTCGGCGGGCGTCCCGATATTTCCGCTGTCCTACATCCCCCGACTCATGCAACGGTTTCGGCTGGCTCTTTCAGATCGTCGACTCTTCCCGACCCCGAAATCCTCCGGCGCGTCAATTCGCGTGTAGGCAAATAGTGTAACCTTTGTAACCTTCGCGCGCCCATCAACGTCGCTATTCCGGCATTTCCCCGTTCAACCGCAGCGCTTCGCCCGCAAGATAGAGTGATCCGACGATCAGGATGTTGTCGTCGATGTCCGCAAGCGCGTCCGGAACCGACGCTGCCGCTTTCCCGCACCACTTTGCAGCGAGCACGTTGGAATCGTGGCTGTCGTGGTTGGGCACCGCGACGAACGTCAAACTGAGCGCGTGGGCGGCAAGAGGGCCGATGATGCCGTCGGCGTCCTTGTTGGCGAGGATGCCGAGGATGATGTGCTTTGGGCGATGAGTTGCTAGAAATACGCCAAGCGCTTCTGCACACGCCGGGTTATGCGCGCCGTCGAGCCAAACCTCGCGGCCTTGGGTGAGCGGCCCCATGCGCAGCTTCTGTAGCCGGGCGGGCCAGTGAGTTGTTTCAATCCCACGTGCAATGTGTTCTTTTAAAAGCGGGAGCGCGCTACACATTTGGGCGGCGAGGTTGGCATTTCGCACCTGATGCGCGCCCGCCATTGACGGCGCCAGCGTCTCATCGATCTGCCAGTCGCGGCCTTCGAGGAGGAGCGGGACACCAACGTTCGACGCCACAGCTTCGATAGCATCGAGAGCTTCGGGTGGTTGCGACAGGCAGACGAGCGGCACGCCCGGCTTGGCAATCCCGGCCTTTTCCCCCGCAATCTCTGC
>JAYUYR010000220.1:0-4586 GCA_043752405.1 Sphingomonas sp.
GCCGCCTTCGTAGCTGGTCAGATCGACGCCGGTCAGAATGACTTCCTGCTGACCCTTTTCGACCACGGCACGGATGGCCATGACGATGGCATCGGGCGCCAGCGAGCGCGAGGGTCCGCGTGCGATGCGGGTAATGCAAAAGGTGCAGTCGTGATCGCAGCCGTTTTGGATTTCGACAAAGGCGCGTGCGTGCCCGGCGCCCGAAACAGCGGGGCGGGCATCGCGGCGCGGCGGCAGAACTTCGGCAATTTCAGCCCATCTTTCGGGGTTCAACCGGACAGCGCAGCCGGTAGCGAAGACACGGGTGCCCGATCGCGCTGCACGGCGGATAGCCTGCCGCGCCTGCCGCTCGGCTTCGGCGGTGACCGCGCAACTGTTGATGATGATAGCATCACCACCGGTCCAGTCATTGCGGATCGCTTCGCCTTCGGCAATGTTAAGGCGGCAGCCGAAATTGACGATGTTGACAGTCATGAGCCGAACGCATCCCAGTCGGTTTCGCCTGTAAAAACATGTGCAGCCGGCCCGGTCATGCGGATGGTTTCGCCGGGTGCCCACGATATGATCAGTGCGCCGCCGGGGAGCAACACCGTAACGGGCGAGGACACGCGCTTGCTGCGGATGGCCGCAACCGCTGTTGCGCAGGCACCGGTGCCACATGCAAGGGTAAGTCCCGCGCCCCGCTCCCAGACGCGCAGGGCGAGAGCGGATGGTCCGGTGATGGTCGCGACATTGACGTTGATGCGTTGGGGAAACAGCGGGTCTGTCTCGATCATAGGGCCAAGGCGGGCGAGGTCGACCGTGTCAATGTCGTCAACGAAGAAGATGACATGGGGGTTGCCAACATTGACAGCGGCGGGATTTTCCAGTGTTTCCCAGCCGACCGGCATCGCGGCGGTGTCCATCGCATAAGCGAGCGGGATGGCGTCCCAGTCGAAACGAGGCGTGCCCATATCGACGGCAGCACCGCCGGCGTGCGGCGAGACCGAAACCGGGCCGCCACTGGTTTCCAGTGTTGCCGATGTGGCGATCAGCAGGGCTACTGCACGTGACGCATTGCCGCAGATTTCGACTTCGCTGCCATCGGCGTTCCAAGTGCGCATGCGTGCGTCGGCAGTTGCTGACGGTTCCAGCATGACGAGCTGATCGCAACCGATGCCCGTCCGGCGGTCGGCAATGGCGCGGGCGCGGGCAGGGGTCATGGCGACAGGGACAACGCGCGCGTCGATGATGACAAAGTCGTTGCCCAATCCGTGCATCTTGTAAAAGCGACCACTCATGATGGCCGCGATTAGGCGCGGCTGACGCCCAAGTCCACTTAAGCGATGCGGCGTTGCGGCTGATCGTTCACGTCAACGTCCACATTTGTGACTGCCGACGAGGCGGTGGTTCCCTTTGGGTTCGGCACCCGCGCGTAGGCCAGCAGATTACGCTCGGCGAGCAACGTGCGTACGGCGGGCATCGGGAGCGGGCGACCGTAAAGCCAACCTTGCCCCTTATGACAGCCGAGTTGACGCAGCCGCTCTTCGATGTCAGCCGTTTCGATGCCTTCTGCGGTCACAGGTAATCCCAAGCTTTCGCCAAGCCTCGTGATCGCCGCGACGATTGCCGCACTTTCGGCGTTTTCACAGATTGTGGTCACGAAGCTCTTGTCGATCTTTATGCGGTCGAACGGGAGGGCGCGAAGATGGGCAAGCGACGAATAGCCGGTGCCGAAATCGTCGAGCGCAATTCGGATGCCCTGATTCTTGAGACTGCCGACAATGGATTGCGCGAGCGCGAGATTTTCGAACAATGAGGTTTCGGTGATCTCGACTTCGAGCCGCGTTGCCGCAAAGCCGGTTTCGGTAAGGAGCTTCACAAGCTTTTGGGCAAGCCACGGGTCTTTTAGCTGCATTGGCGAAATGTTGACTGAGAGGCTGACCGAAGGATCCCAGTTGCGCGCCTCGACAAAAGCCTGGCGCATGATCGAGAATGACAGATCCGAAATAGCGCCGGTTTCTTCGGCGATATCAATGAAGCTATCAGGCATTACCAGCCCGCGTGTCGGGTGATCCCAGCGCGCAAGCACTTCAAATCCGTGAAGGCGGTTGGTCGTCAGGTCGATCTGCTGTTCGAAATAGGGAATGAATTCGCCTTTTGGGATCCCGATGCGCAAGCCCTGTTCGGTTTCATTGCGTGCCTGAAGCTCACGCTCCATCGAGACGTCGAACCAGGCAAAGCGGTTCCGCCCCTGATGCTTGGCCGCATACATGGCAATGTCGGCACGCCGCATGAGCGCGTCCATGGTTTCGCAATCAGCGGCTGAATGCGCAATCCCGACCGACGCCGAAATGTGGACGAAAGTGCCGGCGGCGTCAAAAGGCTGGGCGAGACGAACGACTATGGCCTGAGCAATGCGCTCGACGATTTCTGGATTGCCTGCATCATAAGCAAAGGCGCAGGCGAACTCGTCGCCACCAAGCCGCGCCGTTATGGCCGATGGCGGCACGAGCGCGAGAACCTCGCACGCAACCGATTTGAGAAGCGCATCGCCAATCGCGTGGCCGTGGACGTCATTCACGTTCTTGAAGTGGTCAAGATCGAGCACCATTACGGCCAGCGTCTTTTGACGCTTTAGGGTGCGCGCGAGCAGTGCGATGCCGTCTTCGGATAACGCGCGCCGATTGAGAAAACCTGTGAGCGGATCGTGCGACGCGAGGACTTGCGCGCGCTGTTCGGCGATCGTTCGTTCGACGATCTCATTCGACAGGTCTTTGTATCGACGCCATCCGAACATAATGAGCGCGATGTTGAGCATGAGCGCGATCGACAATGTCATGTCGACGCCACCACCGACGCCGAGCATTGTATCGACGATGCTCGACATGACTTGCCCGCCGGTGCCCACGAACATGATGATTGCAGCAACGATGATGCCGCCGGTCATGATATCGTCGCGCGCATTGGTTACCCGCGAGCGCATTTTGGTCACGTTCGTTTCGTTATGCACTTGGCCCGGCCCCACCATTCGTGATCAGATACACTACTAGCAACAAGCCGTGAAGAAGACCTTAAACAGCCGATTATTGACGCCGTGTTTGTTCATGATTAAGGAGGACGTATTCGAAGAGCATCCCCTGATGCGCGCCAGCCGACGAGGTTTCGTCCGCTGGCTCTTTTTGCGTTGGAGTAAAGGCACTTATGTTTGATTCGCTGAGCGATCGTCTGGGCGGAGTGTTTGCCGCGCTGCGTGGTCGCGGTGCGTTGAACGAGGCCGATGTGCGTGCGGCGATGCGTGAAGTGCGGATTGCCCTGCTCGAGGCCGATGTGGCGTTGCCGGTCGTGCGGTCGTTCGTCGACAGTGTTACCGAGAAAGCGGTCGGGCAGAATGTCCTGCGCTCGATCACGCCGGGGCAGCAAGTCGTCAAGATCGTGAACGATGCGCTGACCGAAATGCTCGGGTCCGACGCGGCGGACCTTGACCTGGATGTGACGCCGCCTGCGATTATCATGATGGTCGGGCTGCAGGGATCGGGCAAGACAACCACGACGGCAAAGATCGCCAAGCGGCTTGCCGAAAAGTCGGGCAAGAAAGTCCTGATGGCCTCATTGGACGTCAACCGTCCGGCGGCGCAGGAACAGTTGGCGGTGCTGGGCACGCAGATCAATGTGGCCACTTTGCCTATTGTTGCAGGGCAGCAGCCGGTCGAGATTGCACGGCGCGCCATGAATGCGGCCAAGTTGCAGGGTTACGACGTCCTGATGCTTGACACGGCCGGGCGGCTGCATGTCGATCAGGCACTAATGGACGAAATGCGCGCGGTGTCGCAGGTTGCCGCGCCCGCCGAAATGCTGCTCGTCGTCGATGCGCTGACCGGGCAGGACGCGGTCAATGTTGCCAAGACCTTCACCGATCAGGTGCCGTTGACCGGCGTCGTCCTGACGCGGATGGACGGCGATGCGCGTGGCGGCGCGGCGCTGTCGATGCGCGCGGTTACGGGCAAGCCGATAAAGTTCGTGGGCACCGGCGAGAAGCTCGACGGGCTCGAGGCGTTTCATCCGAGCCGGGTTGCGGGCCGCATTCTGGGCATGGGTGACGTTGTTTCGCTGGTGGAGCGCGCCGCCGAGAATATTCAGATCGAAGACGCCGAAGCGATGGCGGCGAAGATGGCCAAGGGTCAGTTCGACATGAACGACCTGCGCCAGCAGTTAAAGCAGATGCAGAATATGGGCGGGCTCGGTGCGCTCGCGGGCATGATCCCTGGCATGAAGAAAGCGCAAGCGGCGATGGCATCGGGCGCGGTCGATGACCGGTTGCTGGTGCGGATGGATGCGATGATTGGGTCGATGACGCCCAAGGAACGCAGTCGACCCGAGTTGCTGCAGGCCAAACGCAAGATCCGCATTGCCAAGGGGTCAGGCACAACCGTGCAGGACGTCAACAAGCTGCTCAAGATGCACCAGGAAATGGCGGGTGCGATGAAGAAGCTCAAGAAAATGGGCGGCATGAAGGCGCTCATGGGGATGATGGGCGGCGGTGGCGGCGGCCTCGACAAGATGATGGGCGGGATGGGAATGCCCCCCGGAATGTTCAAGAAATAATC
>JAYUYR010000221.1:0-4543 GCA_043752405.1 Sphingomonas sp.
GATGCCGACGTTCTCACCAAGCGCAAAGCCGCGTGGACCCCACGTGTGAACGACTACCAGTCGGGAGCATTGTGGCGCTATGCGCAAAATGTCGGCCCCGCGCGGCTGGGCGCGGTGACGCATCCCGGTGCGAAGGCCGAACGTCATGTCTATGCGGATATTTAACGCCAGCGTGCTGGTCATGCTGTCGGGGTGCGAAGCAACGCCGGTGGCCGAAAGCAAAGTCGCGATCGCTCAACCAGAAAACCGCATCGAATGTGCGGTCAACGGCGCCAAACGCTTTCTGGAGGACTGTGCCATCGAGCGCGGCGGCAGCACGGCTCTGACGCTGCGCCACGGTGACGGCGGGTTCCGAAGGTTTACGCTGGAAGCCGATGGCACGATCGAGACTGCGGACGGTGCCGAGGCCGTCGTCGTTAAGCCGATGAGCGACGGTCGCACCGAAATCACCATCGGGGGAGACCGATACCGGCTTCCCGCAACATTGTGAGCGATGCCGATCTGATCGTCCGCATCGCGTCGCGGGGCGAAGGTGTGACTACCGATGGCCGTCATGCAGCGCTTGCCGCGCCGGGCGATCAGCTGTTGGCCAGTGGGGCACTTGTTACCGGCCCCGACCACACCACGCCGCCGTGCCGCCATTTCCCGACGTGCGGCGGTTGCCAGCTGCAGCACGTCAGCGATGCGGCCTATGCGACCTATATTACTGACCGGATCGTGCATGCGTTGCACGCGCAGGGAATCGATGCGCCGGAGATTGGCGTACCCCATTTGTCGGCACCGCGCACGCGCCGTCGTGCGTCCTTGCGGGCGGAACGACGCGGGAGGGCCGTGCTGCTGGGCTTCAACGAAGGCGCGAGCAACCGGATTGTCGACCTGACCGAATGTCATGTGATTCTGCCCGAATTATTCGCCGTGATCGCGCCCTTGCGGCGGTTGCTGGCGGTGCTGCTGAGGGATAGGGGGCGAGCGAGCGTGACGATGGCGCGGGCCGATCAGGGGATAGACCTGATGCTGGGCGGGTTCGAAGTCGAGGGGCTGGCAGCTGTGGAAGCGCTGACGGCGTTCGGCGCTATTCAGAGCCTGGCACGGCTATCCCTCGACGAAGGCTATGGCCCGAGCGTCAGATACGCGCCCGGTCCCGTCATGGTCACGCTCAGCGGCGTTCCGGTTGCTCTGCCCGAAGGCGCATTTCTGCAAGCGACTGCCGATGGCGAGGCGACATTGGTCGCGGCTGTGCGAACCGCCATGTCGGGTGCCGGTGACGTGGCGGATTTGTTTGCGGGGCTGGGTACATTTGCCCTTGCGCTGCCGGGGAAGGTTCATGCCGTCGAAGGCGCGCGTGACGCCGTTCTGGCGCTAGCTGCGACGCAGCGGGTGGCTGTCGAACACCGCGATTTGTTCAGGCGACCGCTGGCGGCGGATGAATTGAGCCGGTTTGACGGGCTTGTTCTCGATCCACCACGCGCTGGTGCCAAAGAGCAGGTGGCGGAGATTGCCAAGTCCGATATACCCCGCGTGGCTTATGTCTCGTGCAATCCGGCTACATTCGCGCGCGATGCGAAAATGTTGATCGACGGCGGTTATCGGCTCGAGCGAATTACCCCGGTTGGCCAGTTCCGCTGGTCAACGCATGTGGAGCTCGCTGCGAGCTTCCGGCGTTAACCACATCAGCCAACCATAATATCGAAATAATCGGACTCAAGCGCCGCGAGGTAGCGTTTGCGCTGGGTGAGGAGGTCGGCAAGCAGTTCGAGCCCCGCGATGGCTTCCTCGACCTGCTCGATGGTGGTGAGCTGGCTGCACAGCAGAACCTCCTGCTGGCGAATTTCGAGCTCGATCCCTTCGATATAACGCCGCGTATTGACGATCGAGCGGCATTGCGATTCACGAAGCAACCCACGTAGTCGACGCGAGACCGTTAAACGCTGTGTAAGATCAACGAGTACACCCATAGCAACAAAACGAGTTCACAATGAATAAGTTGCGATAAAAGAGGGTAAATCCGGCGTTAATACTCTATTTCTGCGTTAACTATCTTCGTCAACTATGTCGCCCGGTCAAAAAAGGTCCTAGCGCGAGAAAACAATCGCTACGGCGTGAACGGTCAGCATCACCAGACAAAGGCTGGACAGTGCAAAGAGTGCAAAACGCAATTTCACGCGGTTGACAGTCACCTGCAGCAGGCTGTGCGCGATCCGAAGACCGACATAGGCCCATGCGATCATCGCATTCAGGCTGTCCCCGGCGCCCAGAAACGCCAGTGAAAGGGCGACGGCGTAGAAAACCGTCGGCTGTTCCATCAGGTGATTATAATTGTCGGCTTTCCACTGCACGGATGTGGGAAGTTTTGGCGCGAGCGAGGCACCTGTGCCGCCGATCATCGGCTGGTCGAGCAGTCCGGCACGCTTCATCGCGGGAAGGCGTGTGGCATACATCCAAATCCACATGATCATCGACCACGCCGCAAGGACAATAACAGGTTTCAGGATTTCGGACGACATCTTTCAGGTTCCCAACGTGGCGCGGACGGCGTTGATAGCGAGAGCGAAAAGGCAAATTGTCGAAATCAGGAAGATAAGGAAACGGACTGCGGTGATGTTTACAAGTGCCTGCCAAAGGCTGTGAATGATCCTCAAGCCAACATAGGCCCAGGCAAGCGTTGCATTGATACCGTCACCTGCTCCCGACAGCGCGAGAATCGCGACCGCCGCGTAGAAAATCGTCGGCTGTTCCATAAGGTGCGTGTAATTGTGCGACAACCAGTTGGCTTTCGCCGGAAGCACTGGCTCAAGGTCAATGCCACGACCGCCCGGTGGCGCAGCCTTCAAATCGATGCCCGCTTTTGACATCCCCGGGAAGCGCACCGCCGCCATCCATAAAAGCATAATGAGCGACCACAGCACAAGAATGGCTGCGGGCGCGAGAATTGGACTGTTCATGACTGAGCCTCCCCCTATTTGTGGGAAAGTGCCGCATTCAGTTGCTAGATGCAACCCTAATCAAAAATCGCACCCCATTTACGCTTGGCGCGGGTTTTCCACGCACCGCGATGATAAGCGTCGCTGGCGAGGAGTGGCATGACCGATCCGGCTTCGGCAAAGACCATCTGTTCGATACCGGTGTTGACCTTGCCCCAGCTCGCGGCCTCTTGGAGCGTCGAAGAGGAACAGGCACCGTCGCGGACGTCGGCGACGGTGATCTGCACGGCATATTTGTGGACCTGAACGTCGTCATGACCGAGGATTTCGGCACAGACGACAGTGTCCTGAATGAAGTTTTTGGGCACACCGCCGCCGATCATCAGCAGGCCGGTGGTGCCCGCCTTGATCTTGATGTCGGTCAATTCGCGGAAGTCGGCGATAGCGTCGAGGACCATATAGGGCTTGCCTTCCTTCGCGCGATCAACCTGGTGCTTGACCAGCCCGAAGCCTGCCGAACTGTCCACGAATGCAGGGCAGAAGATCGGCACGTCATGCTCGTAGGCGAGCTTGACGAGGCTGTTGTCCTTCTTGCCATGCTCAACGAGATATTGGCCCATTTCGCGGATGAACGCGCGACTCGAATAAGGTTTGGGTTCGAGTGAATCGGCGATTTTGAGGATCGTGTGGTCGCAATCCTGAAGCTGTTCCTCGTCGATATAGGTGTCGTAGATGCGGTCGATGAGGAGCGAGCGCAGCGTATCATCGTCGGGCACATCAAGCGCCTGGTAGTGTTTGTGGCCAAGCCCTTCGAAGAAATCCATATCGACGATGGACGCGCCAGTCGCGACGATGCCGTCGATCATGTTCGAGCGGAGTAGTTCGGCATAAAGGTCCATGCAGCCGCCGGCACTTGTGCTGCCTGCAATGACGAGGAAGATCGAGCAATCGGGGTCTTCGAGCATCTGGTTGTAGATGCCAGTCGCGCGCGCGAGGTCGCGGCTCGTGAAGCTCATCTTGCCCATCGCATCGATGATCGGCCGCGCGTCGAAGCTGGTGATGTCGATATGTTCGACAGTGGTTGAGAGGAGTTCGGCTTTGCGCTGGGCGTTGATCTGGGGGGTCATTTGTATTCTCCATTACGTAATCTCAGCGAAAGCTGGGATCCCATGCGTTGAGGGATCCCAGCTTTTGCTGGGATGACGGTTTGTTGTGTGCGTTGGTTACAGCTTGACGACGTTCGACGGCAACCGCTGTTCGGCCTCAACGTAAAGCGAAACCATTGGCTCGTCGGTTACTTCGATCGATTCAACCGAGCCAAAACCGTTAAAGCCTGTCCGCATCGCGCAGCCATAGGCACCGAGCATACCGATTTCGATGTAATCGCCGGCCTTCGTATCGGCAGGGAGATAAAACGGCCCCGCCATGTGATCCATGTCGTCACAGGTCGGCCCGTAAAAGCTGAATGCCAAGTCTTTCGCGTTTGAAACAGGTTCGCGGAGCAGCTCGACCGGAAAGCGCCAGCCGATATGCGCGGCATCGAACAGCGCGCCGTAAGCGCCGTCATTAATATAAAGTTCAGTTCCTCGGCGCTTTTCGACGCGGACGATCAGTGACGAATA
>JAYUYR010000222.1:0-4480 GCA_043752405.1 Sphingomonas sp.
CTCAATAGAACTGTTCCATTTTCGCCATGGATTTACGAAAACGGTGCTCGCGCATCTTACTACCGAAGACTGGGTGCTCTATCCGGCGATGTTGAGGAGCACCGATTTTGAAGTTGTGGCAACCGCAAGACGCTTCATGGATGAGATGGGCGGATTGCGCGAAGCTTACAAAATTTGGTTGGCACGATGGCCAACCGACTCGATTGCAAGTCAATGGCCAGCATTTGTGATCGAAACGAGCAGCCTTCTGGACGCGATGTCAAACCGCATCCACCGGGAAAATTATGAACTATACCCGTTGATCGAGGGTGACGTAGCTCAAGCCGCATAACCCCAACATTGCTGACCAAATGCGCGTGTTCGCCACCGTACCTGCGGTCATGCATTGGCGCCGATCTTTCGCAGCTTCCAGCAGCGGCGAGGAGCCGCCCCCGTCCTTACAAATGCCTTGCTAAACCGCGCACCTCAACCAATTATGATTGTGCATGAGCGGCTTTACCCGCGAGCGTGTAACAGGAGGGTTGAGTATGGCGGCAAGGCCAGGGTCCGTCATCTTTATCCTGATCACCATTTTCATCGACGCCATCGGTTTTGGCCTTATCATGCCGGTCCTCCCCCAGTTATTGATGCGCGTTGGGAACATCGAGCTCAGCGATGCAATTGGCGTCGGTGCGTGGATGGGCCTGGCGATGGCAGTGGCGTCCTTCATATCGGCACCGATCCTCGGCAACCTTAGTGACCGCTATGGACGACGCCCAATCCTGCTTATCTCGCTCGGCGGATTGGCGGTCGATTATCTGTTTCTTGCTGTTGCCCATACCCTGCCGCTGATTTTCATCGGGCGAATTTTGTCGGGTGCTTTCGGCGGAAGCTATTCGACGGCAATGGCCGCGATTGCCGACATCACACCGGTCGAGGAGCGCGCCAAAACTTTCGGGTTCGTCAGCGCTGCTTTCGGCGTCGGCTTTGTCCTGGGGCCGGCAATTGGTGGATTGCTCGGTGAATATGGCGAGCGGGCGCCGTTTTATGTGGCAGCCGCCATGGCAGGACTGAATTTCATATATGGCCTGATCGTTTTTCCCGAAACGCTGAAACCCGAAAACCGCCGTGCGTTCAGTCTGGCCCGCGCCAATCCGCTCGGTGCGCTCAAGGTCCTGCGCGGCATTCCCGGTATGGCGGGTGTGGTGATCGTGCTGATCCTCTGGCAAATCGCGAGCCTGGTCTATCCGATGACGTGGAGTTTTTATGGCATCGCACAGTTCGGCTGGTCGCCGCGCCTGATCGGCCTCAGCCTTGCGGCGGTGGGTGTAACCATTGCGCTAAGCCAGACTTTTATCACTGGCCCCGCCGTCAAGAAATTCGGCGAGCGTGATGCGGCGACCATCGGCCTGATTGTTGCGATTGCCGGGTTCGTCAGCTATGCGTTTATCACCGAAACATGGATGGCATTTGCGGCAATGGTGTTCATCGCGCTGCAGGGACTGGTCCAGCCCAGCCTGATGGCCATGCTCTCGCGCCGAGCGACGCCCGAAACGCAGGGCGAAGTGCAGGGCATTTCGGCGATGACAATGGGCCTCGGCTCGATCATCGCGCCGTTGGTGCTCACCACGCCGATGGCCTATTTCACCGGACCGAACGCGCCGATCTATTTCCCCGGCGCGCCTTATGTCATCGCGGCGGGGTTCGGGGCGGTGGCTTTGGTCATGCTGCGGCGGTTGCCGCGCGTGACACCGGCTTAAGCGGCTTCCAGATCGGCAGCGGTCGCGCTGGCAAGGCTGGTGCCATCGAGGATGCGCGCGGTATCGTCGCGGACGATCATCATGGCGCGGCGGATCGCACACGTGGCTTCGCTGCGGCAATCCTTACAGGGTTTATAGGCGGTGCGGCTGACGCAAGGGACCAACGCCAGTGGCCCTTCGATCGTGCGGATGATGTCGCCGAACGAGATCAAATGCGCCGGTCGTGAAAGGTGGAATCCGCCCGACTTTCCGCGTGTCGAGACAACAAAGCCCGCATTGCGGAGTTCGCCCAAAATAATCTCGAGGAACTTGCGCGGAATCTGTGCTTCATCGGCAATCCGGCTCATCGGGACCGGGGGTTGGCCCTTGGTTTCATTCGCCAGAACAAGCATCGCACGCAGTGCATAGCGGGAACGTTGGGTCAACATCATTCGGCACATAACGCACTGGATATGAACAGCAAGTTTCGGTTGCACTTTTCATTCAGCATTTTGTCCCTATATTGAGGTTGCCGGATTCGTCCGGAGATGGCGATGAATGATGTCGTGTAATAGATGCAGCGGACCCGGGGGCGGTACCCGGCGGCTCCACCAAAATCCTTGTTTCGACAGGGATCCTGACGGGGCCGAACTAGGATCGACGTGTGTTGAAAAGCGGTATTTTTGCCAGGCCTGAATGCGCCTTAAAACCGTTCAAAACCAATAGGTGCCAACGATAACGAGGCCCTCGCAATTGCTGCCTAACTAAGTCTTTACGGACGAAGTTAGAAAGCCTGAGCGCGGTACGGACCACACCGGGCAACAGAAGTGGAAACCAGCGGCTCGGAGGTGCCGGGCAACAGAAACCTCCACCCCAATTTCGTCATTTCCTCACTGCGTTCGCAACGACGACGGTCGCATTTGTGTTGCATTGCCCTGGAAACCGTGATTCCCTGCGGATGTTAAGGGTGCGCTAACCAAAAGAGCGCAAGCTGCACATCTCGGCAAAGGGGCGAGTGAGTATGGGCACGACCGCACGACCGGCAGACGGGGCAGCGACGCTTTCCGAAATGAAGGAATTTGCAGGTTTTGCGTCGTCGACGCAGCGCTATATCCGCCGCTCGCTCGATGTCGGGCTGCAACGCGCCGACGCGCTCGACATCTGGTCGCGCGACTTGATCGAGACGGCGAGCATCAAGGCACAGGCAAAGCTATATGCGCGGTTGGATGTGCTTCGCGAGAATGTGCCCGAGGATTCGGGCCTCGACCGGGTTGAGCCGTTTATGGCCCCGCTGGTGACAATGAGCGCATTCGATTTGGGACAGGACAGGTTGCCGAGCTTTGGCGCTTACCGGTTTCTGTATGAACGGCTGATCGGCGCGAGCGCGCGACCGTGGTTGCCGGGGGCGTTTTGTGCAGCGGCGTCGTTGCCGCATCTGCATCCCGAACGGCGCCGACTGCTGCTTCAGTCAATCAGCGAAGCCGCCGCAACTGCCCACGGATGGTCATCGCGTGAGCCCGTTTTCTATCCCGAATGGATCGACAAGATCGAACCCTGGGCGCTGCCGAATTAACCCCTGACCGCTGCTGTCAACAATTCCTCGGTCACGGGATAACCTCGATCATCGGGGATGCGCAGATATCGGACGTCGCCGCGCGTTTCGATGAATGGCTCAATCATGTCGGGCGTAATGACCGCGACTTCGGCGAGCGCCGCGTCGAATATCGCCAGCTTGGCCAGCCGCTCCAGATTGCGGCGCGTTGGAAATATGATCTGCACCCGCCCCGCATCGGCATCATCAAGCACGCTCTGCGCGGTGCCCCAGAACAGGCGGACATTTTCAGTGGCATCCACGGTTGCGCTCGTCGCCCCGTCGGGCATCCGAGCGAGATAAAAGCGGGTGTCGAAATTGCGCGTCTGATGCATGTTGGGGCACCAGCGCGCAAAGCAAGTGAGCGCAGCGAGATCGAGTTTGAGTCCCGCCGCCGCGATCACATCACCGAAGATCATGCCATTGAGTAGTTGCGCGCGCATTGTGGCGAGGAGTGCCGCACCGGGCAGCGTGTCGAAACCGACCGCGACACCGGCTTCCTCGATTGTCTCACGAATGGCGGCAATGCGGGCAGCGGCGTCGTCGGGATCGAGATCGGCGAAATGGCGCGCCAACAGATGGTCGCCTGCGTCGACACGTCCGCCAGGAAAGACAATGGCCCCGGCGGCAAACGACATTGTTCCCGCGCGTTCGACGAACAGGTGCTCGTCGGCGCCGTGCGAAGGGCGGAAGAGGACGAGCGTTGCGGCGGGAATTATGATCCTAGTCATTGGCTTTGGACTAGCGCCAACAACACGCGGCGAAAAGGGGGTGGCCGCCGCAGCCGATGGACCACAACCGCCGTCGACTTGTTCCGAAAGTCACGAAAGTTGTCCACGAAAAACATCCTCCCGAATGGTCAGAACCTCGATTTGAGCTTGCGTGGGAATGTTGCAAGTCTGACATGCGACGATACGCAGGTCAGCCACGAAATGCCCCTGCATCGGCAGATCAACGTCGGCTAGCGCTTCGATTAGAACAGGGGGTGCAGTGCTGGTGAATGTGAGGTCGTGCAGCATCCCCGTAAAGGTTGCACTCGACCAGTCACGGGTTCTTGCGACCACATTGTCGAGCGGGCCGAGATAGGCGGTCAGCGCAGCCAGCAGCGCCCGGTGCGGATCGCGGCTCATTGGTCGCGCTCGACAAAGGCAATGACGCGTGCGGCCAGCTT
>JAYUYR010000223.1:0-4475 GCA_043752405.1 Sphingomonas sp.
GTAGCGCGTGACACCGCGACGGAAATTATAGACCTTGCCGGTCAGCCGCTCCTCGTCGCCTTCGCCGAGGAAATCGATGTAGCCAATGGCGGACCCCTCAACATTTTCATCAGCTTTCAGTGTGCGCAGATTGGCCATCAACCAGGTCGAGCCGACCTTGACCTTGATCTGGCTACCGACCTGTCCGCCCATCGCAAGGCAGGGATCGCTTGCGTTGGCCAGCGCATTGACGGCGCGCAAGTCTAGCCGCACCTGCGACGACGACCCCGAAATTTCGATCACCGAGCCAATAGACACCGACGCCAAGGGGTCACGCGGGGCGTTCGCCGCCATTTCTTCGGCTTCATTGTGCGTATTGAATGCCGTGCCGCGATACATGTCCATAAAACAAAAAGCCCCATCCGAACGTCGATCCGGACAGGGCTTAACGTGAAAGGGTAAATAAAGCGGTGACGGGTCAGGCCGTGACGGTCGCCGCCGCTTTTGCCCGACGCAGAAAGCTGCCGACAAGGCTGAAACCAAGGATCATCGATAGCCAGGTCGCGGGCTCGGGCACGGCGGGTGGCGTCAGGAAAATCTGGTTTTGCGACTGCCCGTTGACCGACACAAGCGACGAAACGAGGCCCGACGACGCCATCCAGTTATTGGCAAGATAACCGTTGGCACGCGCCGCGACCGTTGGTGTGAAATCGCCAAAAACGCCGAAATTGCCCGAACTGACGGTCAAAGGTGTACCAATTACTTCGTAAACCATTTCCCACACCGAAAGCTGTGTTGCGGCCCCGATCAGATTGCGCTCGGCATTGGTTGCTGCCGCAGCGAACAAACTTGCCGAATTGACCAGCAGGCCCGCGATTCGGCTCTGGCGATCGAGGTTCGTCACGACCGCACCCAGCGTCGAGATATTGAAATTCGTCGATGTGTAAAGCGCACGGAATATGTCGACACAATAGCTGAATTCATTGAATGCGTTGGCTGGTGCGCCGGCCTCGAAGCCCGAAAATGAAATGCGCCCCGCTTCTAGCCCACCATTATACGCAGGTCCGGTCACGACGACGCCGCCCCACATCGAACCGGGCGCGAAAGACGCCGAGGTCAAAGTAATTGTTGTTGCAGACGAGGGCGTCGCCCAAGCCAATGTCGTTGCCGCCGCAGCAGCGAAAAGCCTACCAATACGCATTACACTCTCCAAGAGAATCGCCTCGCCGCCAGCATTAACGGCTGTTTAACTGAACCGCATGGTTAAAAAGTTCCCGAAACGGAACAACTTAGCCGCGCGATCCCGGCGAGGCTCAGGCCTTCGCCTTCAAACTTTTCGCCACGGCAAATCCATGTTTCTCCAGCCCCGCAACGATTTTCTTGGCCCCTTCCAGGTCGCCCCAGAACATCGGGCCGCCGCGATAGACCGGCCAGCCATAACCATAGATCCAAACGACATCGATATCCGATGCGCGCTGTGCCTTGCCTTCCTCGAGGATCAGATAACCCTCATTGACCATCGTATAGAGTGTGCGCTCGATGATTTCGTCGTCGCTGATTTCGCGTTTCGGCAGGTTCGATTTGGCAGCGAACTCCTCGATGATCTTCTGCGTTTCGACCGATGGCGTGGGATTGCGCTTTTCGTCATAATCGTAAAAGCCCTTGCCGGCCTTCTGGCCCCAGCGCCCGACCGCACACAGCGCATCGCGGATGTTTTCGATACGCGTCACGTCGCGGTGCCAGCCGATATCAACACCCGCGAGGTCACTCATCTGGAACGGCCCCATCGGCATCCCGAAATCGACATGGACCTTATCAATCTGCTGCGGTGTCGCACCTTCCATCAACAATTTCATCGCCTCGACCTGACGCGGCATCAGCATCCGGTTGCCAATAAACCCGTGGCAGACCCCTGCGACCACGGCGACCTTACCGATCTTCTTGGCCAACCCCATCGCGGTCAGCAACGCATCGGGCGCAGTCTTCTCGCCGCGCACGACTTCGAGCAGTTTCATGACATTGGCGGGCGAGAAAAAGTGCATGCCGAGCATATCCTGCGGGCGGGCCGTGCTCGCGGCGATCTCGTCGATGTTCAGGTAGCTGGTGTTCGACGCGAGGATCGCGCCGGGTTTGCAGATTTTGTCGAGCTTGCCGAAAATCTCTTTCTTGACGCCCATTTCTTCATAGACCGCTTCGATAATTAGGTCGCAATCGGCGAGGTCTTCGAGCGCCAGCGTTGGTTTCAACAGCCCCATCGCCCCCTCTGCCTGCGCCGTGGTAATCCGCCCTTTCGACGCGCTTGCTTCGTAGTTCTTGCGCATGATGCCGGTGCCTTTGTCGAGCGCCTCGGCTTTCATTTCGACAATGGTGACGGGAATGCCCACCGACAGGAAGTTCATCGATATCCCGCCGCCCATTGTGCCCGCGCCGATCACGCCGACACGCTTGATATCGCGCGGTTTCACGTCGTCGCCGATGCCGTCAATCTTGGCGGCCTGACGCTCGGCAAAGAAGATATGGCGCTGGGCGGCGGACTGTGCGCCGAACATCAGCTTCATGAACTGCTCGCGCTCGAACGCGATGCCTTCATCGAACGGCAATCGTGTTGCTGCCTCGACGCAGGCGATGTTCGCGGTTGGCGCTTCAAAGCCGCGGAATTTCTTGGCATTGGCTGCGGCATAGGCCGCAATCGCGGCAACATCGCCCTTCACTGGTAACGCGCGTGACGGGCGCGGCCCCTTGGCAATGCATTCGCGCGCAAAGGCGATGGCGTCGGCGGCGAGCGTATCCTCGCCCGCCAGCTTGTCCACCAGCCCGACCTCAAGCGCACGCTTGGCACTGATCGGCGACCCGCCTGCACACAGCTCGACCGCAGTCTCGATCCCCGCCACGCGCGGCAAACGCTGTGTCCCGCCTGCACCCGGGAGCAGGCCAAGCTTGACTTCGGGCGTACCGATCTTTGCCGACGGAACCGCAATCCGGTAATGGCAGCCAAGCGTGACCTCGCACCCGCCGCCTAGCGCGGTGCCGTGGATGGCCGCGATCACGGGTTTCGTGCAAGCCTCGATCGTGTCCACGACTTCGGGCAATTGCGGCATGACGGGCGGCTTGGTGAATTCGGTGATGTCGGCCCCGGCAAAGAACGTCCGCCCTTCGCAGCGGATGACGACCGCCTTGATCGCGTCGTCTGCCATCGCTTCCCTGATTCCCGCATCGAGCCCGATGCGCACCGCCGCACCAAGCGCGTTAACGGGTGGGTTGTTCGAAATGATGACCAGGACATCGTCATGGCGTTCGGTTGTGATCGGGCTGTCGGTCATTTCAATTCTCCAAAGGTCTAAACAGATGCCGTTCGCCCTGAGCTTGTCGAAGGGCTGTCCTTCCTCGACCGATGCCGAAAGAAGGACATGGCTTCGACAAGCTCAGCCCAAACGGGAAAGAAAATCATCCTGTCAAAGCAGCATATAACATCGTCTTGATTTCGCGGCGGACGGGGTAGCTGCTCGACGGCATCAGCTGCGTCATGAATATCATGATCACGTCATCGATCGGATCGACGAAAAACGCCGTCGAAAACATCCCGCCCCAGTAGAATTCGCCAGCATTGCCCGGCAGCATCGTCGCAGGCGCATCGATCACGGTCCCGAAGCCCAAGCCAAAGCCCATGCCGGCATTCTCGGCTTCGCTGAACAAACTCTTCGACATCGTCGTCAGATCCCCGCCACCCGGCAGGTGGTTTGCAGTCATCAGCTTCAACGTGTGCGGGGCAAGGATCCGCACGTCGTCAAGCGCGCCTCCGTTGAGCAGCATTCGCGCAAAGCGATGATAATTACTGATCGTTGACGTCAGCCCCCCGCCACCCGAGAAATAATCCGGCCGCCGCCCCCACGCTGTCGTCGCACCCGCATCGTACATCTTCATACGGACCGCCGGATCCCAGACGAAGCAATCGGGTACCCGGTCGATCTTCTCTGTCGGAACGACAAACGCGGTATCGTTCATCCCCAGCGGACCCAGGATATGTTCGGCAAAATAGGCATCAAGCGACTGGCCCGACAGTTTCTCGACGACAGCGCCGAGGATGTCGGTTGAGATCGAATAATTCCATGCGGTGCCGGGATCAAACTCGAGCGGAAGGGCGGCGACCTTAGCAACGAATTCTTTCATCGTCCCGCCGTCGAAACGCTCGAACCCCGCCTTGCGATAGGCGGCGTCGATATTGCTGCGTTCCTGAAAGCTATAGGTCAGGCCCGAGGTATGGCGGAGCAGATCGATCATCCGCATCGGCGACGCAGGCGCGCGACTGACAAAGGGCGTACTGCCCCCGCCGCTGACAAACACACCGGTATTGGCGAATTCGGGCAGGACTTTGGCCACCGGATCCGACAACGCAACCAACCCGCGCTCGACCAGTTGCATGAAGGCAATCGACGTGACAGGCTTGGTCATCGATGCGATGCGGAAAATCGCATCCGTTTTCAAAGGTTCGCCGGGGC
>JAYUYR010000224.1:0-4449 GCA_043752405.1 Sphingomonas sp.
ACGCATGTCGAGACGGCGCGGCTCGTCGAGCTGGTGACGACACGGCATCCCTTGTCCGACGTGCCTCTCGTTGACGCGGACAGCCCCGCGACCTAGGCGAGCGACATGGTCGCCTATCTCGATTTTGAAAAACCCGTTGCCCAATTGCAGGCCCGTGTCACCGAATTGCGCGAAGGCGACGGGGCGGAAGCGATAACTGCAGAGATCGAAAAGATCGATGGCAAGGCGCAAAAGCTGTTGCGCGACACCTATGCCCGCCTGACGCCGTGGCAAAAGACGCAAGTGGCGCGTCATCCCGAACGACCTCATTTCGGTGATTATGTCGCTGCGATGTTTACCGATTTCCTGCCGCTGGCGGGCGACCGGGCGTTTGGCGATGATCAGGCCATCCTTGGCGGCTTTGCGCGGCTGAAGGGCCGCCGCTTGATGGTGGTTGGCCATGAAAAGGGCAATGATACCGCCAGCCGGCTGCGCCACAATTTCGGCATGGGCAAGCCAGAGGGTTATCGCAAGGCGATCCGCCTGATGCAGCTTGCCGACAAGTTTGGGGTGCCGGTGGTGTCGCTGGTCGATACGTCAGGCGCGTTTCCCGGTGTGCAGGCCGAAGAGCGCGGTCAGGCCGAAGCAATTGCGCGTTCGACCGAACAATGCCTTGCGTTAGGTGTGCCGATGGTTGCGGCAATCGTCGGCGAGGGTGGTTCGGGCGGGGCGATTGCGCTGGCAGCGGGCAACAAGGTGCTGATGTTCGAACATGCCGTTTATTCGGTCATATCACCCGAAGGCTGTGCGTCGATTTTGTGGCGCAGCGGCGAGCGGGCCGCCGATGCCGCCGAGGCGATGCGGGTGACGGCGAACGATCTGAAGCGCCTTGGCGTGGTCGATGTGATTGTGCCCGAACCGGTCGGCGGTGCACAGCGGGGTCCGGCAGCGGCATGTGTGGCGCTGGCGGATGCGCTGGCCGCAACGCTCGATGACCTGTCGGCGATGGATGAAGGGGCATTGCGCAATCAACGCCGTGACAAATTTCTTGCGATGGGCGGATTGTAGCCAGCGGGCGTTAACGGGCTTGGGTGCAATACCCCATTGTGGCATGTAGCCTGTGCAATAGGGAGTACGGTTATGCGTAAAACAATTTTCGGAGCGAGCGCATGTTTACTGGCGACGGCGTGGCCGGTTACGGTCGGGTTCGCGCAATCAAACCAACCACAATCGATTTCGTCGGCCGACAAGGCAGTTGGTGCCAAAGCGCATCCCGAACTGCTCGCCGAATTCGGGGGGCTGTATAGCGGAGCCCAGTCCGACTACGTCCGCCGGGTTGGCCAGAGGATTTCGGTGCAATCGGGCCTTTCGAACAGCCAGGCTGATTTTACTGTCACGCTACTGAACTCGCCGGTGAACAATGCCTTCGCGATACCGGGCGGCTATGTTTACGTCACGCGCCAATTGCTGGGGCTGATGAACGACGAAGCTGAGCTGGCCTCGGTTCTTGGCCACGAAACCGGGCATGTCGCTGCGCAACATTCGCAAAAGCGGCAACGAGCAGCAACGCAGAACGGTCTTCTCGGTGTCCTGGGGCAATTGGGGGTTGGGATATTGCTGGGTGGCAATTCACAGATCGGCCAGATGCTGGGCAGGGGGATTGCTACCGGCACTCAGGCGCTGACGCTCAAATTTTCGCGCACTCAGGAATATGAGGCCGACGACCTGGGCGTGAGCTATCTGGCCCGGGCAGGGTATGACCCGAGGGCATCATCGACAATGCTTGCTTTGCTGGCGGCGCAATCGGCCCTTGATGCGCGCAGCCGGAATCAGGATGCGCGATCGACCCCGCAATGGGCGAGCACGCACCCCGACCCCGCAAGTCGTGTGTCACGCGCGGCACAAAGGGCTGCAGCAACCAACGTCCGAAGTGGGATGCGCAACCGCGATGCATTTCTCGACGTTATCAACGGCACGTTATACGATGACGACCCCAAACAGGGTGTGATCGACGGGCAAGTTTTCCGACATCCCGACCTGCGCCTGATGTTCACCGTGCCCGATGGTTTTGCAATGTCGAACGGTGCACGAGCCGTGACGGTCAGCGGCAACGGGGGGCAGGCGCAATTTACCGGCGCGGCTTATAATGGCGACCTGCGCAGCTATGTTGGCGCTGCGTTTCAGGCTTTGGCGGGGCAGGGAACGATCGACTTCGGTGATGTCCAGCGCACGCAGATTAACGGAATCGATGCTGCCTACAGCAGCGCGCGGGCCAATACACAGTCGGGCCAGGTCGATGTGACGATCTTTGCGTATGCATTCGATGCGACGCGTGCTTACCATTTCGTGATCATTACACCTGCCGGTGCGGGCGTTGGCCCGTTTGACCGACTGATCCAGTCCGTGCGACGGATGACAGCCAACGAAGCCGCTGCTGTACGGCCACGCAGGATTCAGGTGGTGACCGTCAGGCCGGGCGACACGGTTGGTTCGATATCGTCACGCATGGCCTATACCAATCTCAAGGCCGAGCGTTTCATGACGCTCAATGCAATACGTGCCGGCACCGCGTTGCGGCCCGGCGAGCGCGTGAAAATCGTCGTTTACGGTTAGACTTTGACACAAAAAAGGGCGGTGAACTATGTCCACCGCCCGATTTGTTAGTAATCTGACGGTCTCGAAAGTCGAGACCGAGAAATCACGTAGCGTTCAGCTTGCCGCTGACGTTGTTGAAGGTTGTGCCGAGCTTGGTACCGACCGAGCTCATTGCAGTGATCGCTGCAATTGCGATCAGTGTCGCGATCAAGCCGTATTCGATGGCCGTTGCGCCCTTTTCATTGCGCATCAATTTGCGAAGAATCTTCATTTCTGGTCTCCTGTTAAAAACTTGTCTACCCGATTGATTAGAATTTTCTAACCAACGACTATCGGGATAGGTCTAGAAAATTGATAAAGTCTTAACGTCGGTAACGATTTATTATGTTGCTGCCATTTTAACGACAATATTGCTCCACATGGCGATCGTGGAATTCGCGGTTGCCGTGACAGCAACGACGATCGCGATGAAAATCAATGACACAATCAAGCCATATTCAATGGCAGTTGCACCTCGATTATCCCGCGCCAAAGCACGTAAAAGTCCCATCATCGCTTGTCCCCAGTCCCGATGCACCCGTAAAGGCCCGTTAGAGTTACCGTTTGCCGCGTTAAGAAAGTCTTAAATTGTTGGTCGAGCTTCGCCCTGAACTGTTACTGTTGGTTGTCGCCGCGGCACTTGTCGATGCTCGCGGACGGGTGCTGGTCCAGCAACGGCCGGTCGGGCGCAGCATGGCGGGGCTATGGGAATTCCCCGGCGGCAAGATCGAGCCCGGGGAAACGCCCGAAGCCGCTCTGGTGCGTGAACTCCGCGAGGAGCTGGCCATCGAGATCAATGATCCGACGCCGTTAACATTTGCGAGTGAGCCGCTGGACGGCAAACATCTGTTGATGTTGCTCTATATCAGTCGCGGCTGGCGGGGCACCCCGAAACCCGTTCATGCCAGTGCGTTGCAGTGGCTGGCACCAGCGGCGCTGCACGATCTTGCGATGCCACCGGCGGACCGGCCGCTTATCGCGCCGCTGTTGGCGGCGGTTTGAGAGCATCGACAAGGGATGCAAGACCGCTGCCGCGACGCGCGGGCCGAGGCTGATCGGGCGCAGGCGCCCATCCTGTCAGCGTGATGTAGCTGAGCGTTTCATGTGTTCGCCCCGCATCACCGGCTTGCGCCGTAAACGCCGCATCGACCGCCGCCAGCCAGCCGCGCGATGCGGGATAACGCTGCACCAGAATGTTCGTTGCGGCAGCTTCACGCAAATCGGTCAAGAGTCGGCCAAGGTTTACATAGGCGACATCGACGGTGTCGAGATCGGCAACCGGCAACGTAAAGCCTGCGCGCACCAGCAAGTCGCCTGCCGAGCGCACGTCGATCTGTGGATGAAGTCGCGCGACCGCGTTGCCCGTGGCGGCGTCGGCTTTGGTGACTGCAATGCGCAAGGCCGAAAGGCTTGGTGCGCCGGCAAAATTGGCCAGCAATAAGCCGTCAGGCTTCAAGGCTCGCCGCATCAGCAAAAGAGCACCGGGCAGGTCGCTGACCGTGTCGAGCGTGCCCGACGATATAATCAAATCAAAACCGGCGTTGCCGACGTCCAGCCTGTCCTCGTCGCCCGTGTAAACTTCGCACCCGATCCCGCGCGCGCCAAGGCCATCGACAAGCAACGGCTGCGCACCGATGACAAGCGCCCGGACAAAAGTCCGTTTCACGCTGTCGAGCCGGTCGAACAGATCGGCTGTCATCGTCTCGATGAAAAAACTGCTGCGAGAGGCACGGTTGCCCCGCATCCTGCGCGCGTTGCGATCAAAGATTTCGGGTACCTGAGCGGGCGTGGTCGGCATTTGGTACTTGTGCCGCCGTCGAGAGGTGCCGACAATAG
>JAYUYR010000225.1:0-10936 GCA_043752405.1 Sphingomonas sp.
GCCGACGGATTCATCTGGTTGACGAGCGGGATCGCGACGACCCCGGCACCCACGCCGATAAAGCTGACGGCAGCAATGTTGATAAAGTCGCGGCGGCGGACTTGGCCGTCCCCGTCGGTCTGAGCGGCATCGGGATTTACCGCTGCCTGCGCCTGTTCGGCCATTCGTTCTCAACCCTTGTCAGAAGCACGCATCTCGGTGGTGCCAAGCCCGGCGATACGGACTTTGGCTGCAAATACTCTCTCTTGGGCGGCTTGCAAGCGAGAATTGACACTTGTGACAGCATCATTGCCCCATTATCGCCCGTGCGGATGCGGATCGCGCTATATCAGCCCGAAATTGCCGGGAATGTTGGGGCCGTACTTCGGCTTGCCGCGTGCTTTGGCGTTGGCGTCGATGTTATCGAACCCACCGGATTCGTTTTTTCAGATGCGCGGATGAAGCGCGCTGGCATGGACTATATCGATAAGGCCGACATGGTGCGCCATTCGGATTGGTCAGCATTTCGTACGCAAGTTACCGGGCGACTGATCCTGCTCACGACCAAAGGCGATGTTTCGCTCTACGACATGGCTTTCCAGCCCAACGACGTGCTGATGTTCGGCCGCGAGAGTGCGGGCGTTCCGCATGACGTTGCGGCACATTGCGCGGCGCGCGTCCGGATTCCGATTGCGGCGTCGGCACGGTCGTTGAACCTGTCGGTTTCAGCCGGTATCGCGCTTTCCGAAGCCCTGCGTCAGACGGGGCGCCAAACAGAGGAATTGCCAACATGATCGTTTTGGATACCGAACAGGCGACCGCCCGCGCGTGGTTCGAATTATTGCGCGACCGCATCTGTGCAGCCTTTGTCAGTATCGAGCGTGATGCGGGCAGCGATGCGCACTTCGACTATATCGCATGGAACCGCGACGATGACGAAAGCGGCGACAGCGGCGGCGGTGTGCGCGGTGTCATGAAGGGGAAGGTCTTCGAAAAGGTCGGCGTCAATGTCTCGACCGTCGGCGGCGAATTCGCGCCCGAATTCGCCAAGTCGATGCACGGCGCGGGCGACAACCCGAGCTTCTTCGCCACAGGTATCAGCCTGGTCGCGCATTTGGCCAATCCGCAAGTGCCCGCGGTCCATATGAACACTCGGTTCCTGTGTACGACAAAGCGCTGGTTTGGTGGCGGCGCGGATTTGAACCCGCCAATCCCCATCGATGAAGATACCGCCGATTTCCACGCGACGATGGAACGCGCCTGCGAAGGCCAGCCTTCGGGCGACTACCCCCGCTTCAAGGCATGGGCCGACGACTATTTCTACATCCCCCACCGCAAGGTGCATCGAGGCGTCGGCGGCATTTTCTACGATCATCTGGAAAATAGCTTTGACGACGATCTCGCGCTGACCAAGGCCGTGGGCGAGGCCTTCCTCGACGTTTACCCGCGCATTGTCCGGCGGCGGATGGATGCACCGTTCACCGAGGTTGACCGGGAGGTCATGCTGGCATGGCGCGGACGCTACGCAGAATTCAACCTTGTCCACGACCGCGGCACCTTGTTCGGGCTCAAGACCGGCGGCAACATCGACGCCATTCTTATGAGCCTGCCCCCGATGGCATCATGGGACTGACAGCAGTTCCCGACAATTATGTCGCCGCGATTGTCACATCGCTGGAGATGACCAGCCGACCATTGCCTAAACCTGTTCCGGCATCACCGCTGAAGCTGGTGCGCTGGCAGCAACCGAGTGCGGCGAAGTATCGTACCCTGTTCGCGCGAGTCGGGACGCCGTGGCTATGGTTTTCACGCGCGATTCTCGACGATGCGGCGCTGCTGGCGATCATTCATGACCCGCTTGTCGAAATCCATGCCGTCGTCGACCCGGCGGGTATCGAAGTGGGCATCCTCGAACTCGACTTTCGCATCGGCTGGCAAGCCGAGATCTCGTACTTCGGGCTCATTATCGAACTGGCAGGCAAGGGGTTGGGGCGCTGGCTGATGGCAGAAACCCTGGCGCGGGCGTGGCGCAAAGACATAAACCGCGTCTGGGTCCACACCTGCACACTCGATCATCCGTCTGCGCTGAATTTCTATCAGCGTCAGGGATTTACGCCCTATCAGCGGCAAATCGAAACCTTCGCCGATCCCCGGCTGACCGGTGCGTTACCTGCGGAGGCCGCGCCTCACGTCCCGCTGCTGACGCGGCGGTAGAGCGTTGCGAGGAACACCGTCGCAACCAGCGACAATGCCGCACTGACGACTCCGGTCACGAGAGCCGTGAGGACTGCGCCAGCAAACACCGACCCGATTGCTGCGCCCAACAGCGCAAAAACGCTGCCCGCCACGAACTGCACGGCCTTGCCGAGTACCAAAAGTATCAGCACGTAAAGTACGGCCACCAGCAGCAAGCGCGAGGCAATGCCGCTTGTAAGAGCGAAACCGCCCTTGATCGCGTCGATCACGCCCGGATTACGATCGACTATCAGCGAATTTATGAGCGCCAGTCGCACCGCTATCCACAGAACCAGCCCCGCGCTCGCGAGCACCAGCACCGATACCCAGCCGGGCATTTTCTGAATGCTGTCGGGAATTTGGGGATTAAACCCGTTGGCGACCGCCGCCACGCCCACTGGCAACAGCACAACCGACACCATCAGCCCGAGCAGCAGCGCGACCAAAAGCACTTTGCCTACGCGTGCCAAGCCATGCCTTAAGGCTTCCCCGACGCTCTGTCCCGGTTGCAGGACAAGCGACACAATCGACAATTGCCCGATAATCGACCAGATCGTTGCCGAAAAAACAGCGATAGTGACTAGCACGTCGGGTTCGGCGGGGGTCGAAAAGCTGCTGGCCAGTGTCGAAACCACATCGCTCACATACAGGGTGGCGAGCGCGAGCGGGACCAGCAGCGCCGATTCGCGACGGATGAAGGCGACGCAGTCGTCCCAGATTTGGTTCATGGAGATCATGCACCCTCCCCTAGCCGCGCCACGCGGGCGGTGGCAAGGAGCGGCGCATGGAGACCGTGACTACCCTGCCTGGCGGAATCGAGTGGATCGTCAGCGACACGCCCGTCCCTTTCCCCCAGGCATTGGAATGGATGAACGCGCGCGCCTCGGCAGTCGCGGCGGGTGCGGCACGCGAGTGCATTTGGCTCCTTGAACATCCTCCGCTCTACACGGCGGGCACAAGCGCCGATCCGATCGAATTGCGTGATCCCCGATTTCCGGTTTTTGTTGCCGGTCGTGGCGGGCGCTATACCTATCACGGGCCGGGCCAGCGGATTGGCTATCTTGTTCTGAACCTCGACCAACGCGGTCGCGACGTGCGTTGCTTCGTCAACGCTATTGAAGGCTGGATGATTTCGACGCTCGGGCACCTGGGTGTCGAAGCCCGTCGCGAACCGGGGCGTATCGGTATCTGGACCGATGACCCCGAAATCGGGGAAGCCAAGATCGGCGCAATCGGCATCCGTGTCCGCCGCTGGGTCTCGCTGCATGGATTTTCGGTCAATTTATCCCCTGACCTGGCACACTTCAGCGGCATCATTCCGTGTGGAATTTCGGATTTTGGTGTCACAAGCATAGCCAAATTAGGGCGGAATTGCGACACTCAAATGTTAGACAATGCGTTACTATCGGAATTGCCCAAATTTTTGTCTGAACTGAAAGTGAAACAATCCACTTGAGCCGGTGTTAAAGAAAAGCTAATGCCCACCTCGATTTGGGTATTAGCGGCAATAAAGCCGGCCGGATCCTTTTTTCCTAGGGAGCATTATAATGCGCAAGTTTGTATCAATTTCGATGGTCGCAGCAGCGGCACTGACTGTTGCCGCCTGTGGCAAGACAGAAACGACCAACACGACCGACGCCAACGCAATGGTCACTGAAATGAACGCTGGCGAAGCCATGGAAGGCACGACCAACGACATGATGACCAACACCGACGGCGCGATGGGCGCGACCGACAACATGATGGCGTCGAACATGAGCGACAACATGATGGCTGACAACAGCAGCATGATGGCTGGCAACGCATCGAACGCGATGTAATTTCGCTGCTTTCGAGCAACGTGATTATGGGGCTGTCCGGGACACCGGGCAGCCCTTTTTCTTTTCGGTTCGGCGCTGCTGTGACTCGCCCCGTCGCAATGGGTTTTCGCAGCGCGGCAAAACGCCTATGCGACAGAACCAGTACCGTGCGTTTGTCGAGGATGAATAAGTATGACCCTGCGCTTAGCTCTGACGGGGTTTTGCTTGCTTACCGCCCAGCCCGCGACGGCCCAGATTTTTTGGCAAGCGCCCGATTTTCGTGGCAGTCCGATCATACCCGGGGAAGTCGGTATCGGTGTCCCCTTGCCCGGCGCGACTCCCGAAGAATTGCGGGCAAGCCTCGCCTGGCAATTACGCGCAGGCCTCAACGTCATGGCCTTGCAATGTCAGTTCGACCGGACGCTGCTCACCGAAAATACCTACAATACGGTGCTGACCAACCATAAGGCTGAACTCGAAGCAAGTTTCAAGACGATCACCGCCTATTTCAAACGGGTGAACAAAACAGCTAAAGCGGGTCAGGACGCGCTCGACCGCTACGGCACCAAAACCTATCTTGGTTTTTCGACCGTGCGCGGACAGCTTGGCTTCTGCCAGACGGCCGCCAACATCGCCCGTTCGACGATCTTTGCCCCGCGCGGCAGCTTCACCGGTATCGCCATCGAACGCCTGCGCGAGTTGCGCAGTAGCTTGGTTCTTGCTGGCGAGCAGCAGTTCCGCTTTGCCGTCCCGCGGATCGATCTACCGCTACCATCGTTCGAGGATCGTTGCTGGGACAAGCGCGGCAATTACCGGCAGAAATGCGGAATCCCAGTCTAGCGTAAGCCGAGCATCTTGTGTGCCTGCGTCGTCAGCCGCCAGCGCGGATGTTCCATCACAAATGCAATCGCGGCATCACGCGCCGATTGATGATCGGCACAGTCCATCGGCTGGATAAGGAAATGGTCGAACTTCCAGTTCTCCATCGCGTCGAGGTCGCTGCCCGGCTGCGGCCATACGAGTTTCAGCTCATCGCCCGATGTCTGGACCACCGTGCTTCCCGCCTTCGGGCTGATACACAGCCAGTCGATGCCGGGCGTCGCCGCGATCGTGCCGTTGCTTTCGACGCCGATTTCAAAGCCATGCGCATGCAGCGCGTCGATCAGGGGCGGATCAATCTGGAGCATTGGCTCACCGCCCGTCAGGACAACATAGCGCAGATCCGTCGCCACGCCCCAATGTGCTGAAACAGCGGTAGCCAGCGCTTCGGCATCGCCAAATTTCCCGCCACCATCCCCGTCGGTTCCGACAAAATCGGTATCGCAGAATTGGCAGATGGCAGTGGCGCGGTCCGCCTCGCGCCCGCTCCACAAATTGCATCCGGCAAAGCGCACGAATACCGCGCGCCGCCCTGCCTGGACGCCTTCGCCCTGCAGCGTCAGGAACATTTCCTTGACCGCGTAGGTCATGACAGCAGCGTATCGGTCAACCCAGCCTCGGCAAAGCCTTTGGCGCGGAGTTCGCATGAATCGCAACGACCACAGGGCCGGCCATCGGGCGCGGGGTCATAGCAGGACCAGCTTTGGGCGACGTCGAGGCCAAGACGCGCCGCTTCGCGGGCAATGTCGGCCTTGGTCATTTCGACAAGCGGCGCATGGACACGGAATGCATCGCCTTCGACCCCGGCCTTGGTTGCCTGCCGCGCCATCGCTTCGAACGCGGTGACGAATTCGGGCCGGCAATCGGGGTAGCCTGAATAATCGAGCGCATTGATGCCGATCACCAGATCACGCGCGCCCACCGCTTCGGCCCAGCCCAGCGCTACCGACAGGAAAATCGTATTGCGTGCCGGAACATAGGTTGCCGGAATACCCGGTGCGACACCAGTTTTCGGCACAGCAATCATGGCGTCGGTCAGCGCCGATCCTCCGAACTGCGACAGGTCGAGCGGCAGGACAATATGACGCTCGACACCCAGCATCGCCGCAACGCGCGCTGCTGCCTGTAATTCGACCCGGTGCCGCTGGTTATAATCGATGGTCAGTGCAAACAGGCGATAGCCCGCCGCGCGTGCCAGACCGCCCGCAACCATCGAATCGAGACCACCCGACAGCAGAATGATGGCGGCAGCATCGGGATTGGCGGGCGCTAGGAACATGCGCGCGCGGCTAGCCCATCGACGCTGGATATGCCACAAAAAGAAGGGCGCCAACCGTTAACGCTGTGGTGTCGACCCGGGGATCGGGCAAATGCCAACGCGACGCCCCTCATAGGTCAAATCGAACGGTTCTTTCCCCTGCACGCCCTGTGATTCAATCTGGATCACGCGCGGTGTTTCCACACGGATTGTCGTGCGACCGTTACCGGCACTCGCGCACGAGTAATGAACTACGGCTTCGGCAGGTCTGTTGACGATCACATATCTGCTACAGGGCAAAGCAGTGCCGTGTCGAAGCTGGAGCAGGGCACGCGGATCGCCAAGGCACAGTGTCTTGGGCGGGGCACTGCCATCGCGTGAACGTAACGCCCATTGCCCGGGTTGAAGACCCGCCAGCGCGATCGGCACAGGAGGATCAGCCCGCGCTGACCATGAAATAGTCATGGTCGCAGACGAAAGTCCAAGGGCGCAAAAAAGTCGTAATCGTGACATCGGTCAGCATCTCGTTCAAAAAAGAGCCGAATTTCCGGCCATTGTGATGGAGCGACCCGTCGCAAACGTTTGCTACAGTGTAACTACTAATTATGACATAACGTTGGTCGGCTCAGGAATATCGTCAAGCCCCTGTGCCGAAATGGGGAAAACGCGCGAGCAAAAGGCGCAATCGACGCCGATAATGCCGTCGGCGTCCGCCATCCCGGCGCGCTCGGCTTCGGGGAAGCGCAGCAAGACGTCGCGGATATGGGCAATGTCGCAGCGGCAGCCCTTGGTCAGCGACGCGCCACATAGCACACGGACTTCCTCTTCCTCGTTGAACAGCCGCCAGACGAGCGTTTCGAGGGGAAGCTCGAGATTGGTCAACTCGCCCGGCGAAATCGTCTGCCCCAATATTGCGACATGCTCCCATTCGGGATGATCAAGGCGCGTATGGAGCCGTTCGCGGCCGTCCTCGCCTTCGGGCAGGTGCTGCAAGAGCAATCCGCCCGCGATACGGCCTTGGGCAACACCGATGCGGATCAGGCTGGGGATTTGTTCGGACTGCGCGAAATAGCTTTCGGCCGCTTCGGCAAGCGAGGTGCCATCGAGCGGGACGATGCCCTGATAACGCTCGGCCGTCGCAGATTGGTCGAACGTAATTGCAAGATAAGCCTTGCCGAACAGCGCAAACAGCGTCGGATGCGCAGGCATTTCGGCGAGGCGCTCGGCATCATATTTGACGTAACCGCGTAGTTCGCCGCCCCTGTAGTCGCAGACGAGCAGGTCGATGACCCCACCCTCGGTCTGCGCCTGCAGGGTCATCTGACCGGTGCTGTCCTTAAGCAACGCGCCGAACAAGGCTGTCAGGACGAGCGCCTCGGCCAGCAGATGCTCGATGGCCGGCGGATAGTCATGCGCACCGATAATGGCTTCGAGCACCGGCCCCAATCGCACAATCCGCCCGCGCGCATGACGCGACGGAATCGTGAAGCCCAAACTCCGGTCGATGTCACTCATCAGAGCTTTCCGAACGCCCACAAGAGGATGGATTTCTGGGCATGCAGCCGGTTTTCGGCTTCGTCCCATATCGCCGATTGCGGGCCATCGATGACGTTGGCCGTCACTTCCTCGCCGCGGTGCGCAGGCAGGCAGTGCAGGAACGTCGCGCCCGGCTTGGCGCCGGTCATCAATCCCTCGCCGACCTGATAGGGTGCCATCGCAGCGAGCTTTGCCTGTGCCTGCGCCTGCCCCATCGAAATCCAGCTATCGGTTACGACAATATCCGCATCGGCCACCGCGCGCGCTGGATCTCGATCGATGGTCACACGGGCATTGGTATTGGTCAGGCGCTCATTGGCGGCGTCGACCCATTCAGCATCCGGATCATATCCTTCGGGGCATCCCACCGCGACCGAAAACTTCATCAATCCAGCGGCTTCGATGATCGAGTGCAGCACATTGTTGCCATCGCCCAGCCATGCCCATTTGCTTCCCGGCAGCGCATGACCGCGCTCAATGGCCGTCAGCAGATCGGCGACCGCCTGACACGGGTGCGACATATCGGTCAGGCCATTGATTACTGGCACGCTGGCATGATTGCACAGCTCATTCAGCTTTGCCGGATCATCGGTGCGGATCATGATCGCATCGATGTAGCGCGACAGGACACGCGCGGTGTCCGCCACCGTCTCACCACGGCCAAGCTGCATCGATGCACCGTCCATCACAATCGTCGTGCCGCCCAACTGACGCATCGCCATGTCGAACGACACGCGCGTCCGCGTCGACGATTTTTCAAAGATCATCGCAAGGACATGGCCCGCCAGTGGCGCATCGTCATCGACCCTGCCTTTCGGCCAACCCGCCCGCGCAGCTTTGCGATCAATGGCATCGCCGATCATCGCCGCAATCGCATCACCGCCCGCGTCGGACAGATTGCGGAAATGCCGTGTCACGCAGCCAGCTCGTAGGACCTGGCGGCGGCCGACAGCTTTTCGATGCACTCGGCAATGTGATGCTCTTCGATGTTCAGCGGCGGCAGGATGCGCACGACATTGTCGCCTGCCGCTACTGTCAGCAGGTTATGATGGTCGCGGCAATGCGCGACAAACGCGCGGCTGTCCGACTTCAGGCGTAGGCCGAGCATCAATCCTTTGCCCCGCACACCCAGGAAAAGGTCGTCATGATTGGGAATCATCTGGTTCAGCGCAGCCCCCAGACGGTCACCCGTCCTCGTCACCTGATCGAGAAATTCGTCATTTGCGACGACGTCGAGCACAGCGCTGCCCGCTGCCATCGCCAGCGGATTGCCGCCATAGGTTGAACCGTGCGTCCCCACGACCATCCCCTTGGCCGCTTCCTCGGTCGCCAGACACGCGCCGAGCGGGAAGCCGCCACCGATGCCCTTTGCAATCGCCATTATGTCGGGCGTGATACCGTAATGTTCATGCGCGAATAGCTTACCGGTGCGCGCCATGCCGCATTGCACTTCGTCGAGGACGAGGAGCAATCCGCGTTCGTCGCAAACGGCCCGCAAGCCTTGCAGAAACTCAAGGCTGGCAGGACGGATACCCCCTTCGCCCTGAATTGGCTCGACAAGGAATCCGGCAGTATGGTCGTCGACCAGCGCCAGCGCCGCCTCCAGATCGTCGAACGGCGCATAGGCAAAGCCTGGCAGCAGCGGCTCGAAGCCATCGCGCATCTTGGCCTGATCGGTCGCGCTGATGGTGCCCAGCGTGCGCCCGTGGAAGGCGTTGCTGAACGTAATCAGGTTCGTACGTTCGGGATTCCCGTTCACATAATGATAGCGGCGCGCGGTCTTGATCGCACATTCGAGCGCTTCAGCCCCCGAATTGGTGAAGAATACCGTATCGGCAAATGTCAGATCGATCAGCCGTTGTGCCAGTTTTTCGCCCTGTGGCGATCCGTACAGGTTCGACACATGCATCAGCGTTGCCGCCTGTTCCTGAATAGCCTTGGTCAGATGCGGGTGGCCGTGACCGAGCAGGTTGACGGCAATACCGCTGGCGAAATCGAGATATTGCTCGCCTCCCTCGCCGTAAAGATACGCCCCTTCGCCTCGAACCGGACGCACACCACAGCGCGGATAAACGGGCATAAGCGGCGTGATGGTCATAAGATGGGCCTTTCCAAACGAAAAAGGCGGCCCGCAAAAGGCCGCCCATGTGCGGGCATTTGCCATACAACCGCGCGATTTCGCGAACAACCCCCTAGGTTTTCAACTTCCAGCCACTCCTCAGCACAAAATAAGCGAGTAAGCCGAGCGCAATGTTGATCGCGACCAGAACCGCAACCCCCGTCGCCACCGGCGAATCCGCTTGACCGATAAATCCATAGCGGAAGCCCGAGATCGCATAATGGAACGGGTTCACGCTGCTGAATGTCTGGAACGCAGGCATCAGGCGGTCGACGGTGTAGAAAGTCCCCGACAACAGCGCGAGCGGCCCCACCACGAAGGTCGTCACCGCTGCTGCATGATCAAATTTCTCCGCCCATATCGACGTCAAGACGCCCATGAACGACAGCATCATTGACCCCAGCAGCCCGAACACGACAACAGCCCAGATCTGCGTCGGCATGATATGCACGCCCGGCCAGAACAGCATCACGAGCCAGATTGCCAACCCGACAAAAACCGCGCGTGTCACGCCACCGCCAACCATTGCCGCAAGGAGTTCGCCCGTCGATAACGGCGGCATCAGGTAATCGACGATCGTCCCCTGGATCTTGCCGACCAGTAGCGAAAAGCTGGTATTGGCGAAGGCATTTTGCATCATGCCCATGATGATGAGGCCCGGCGCGACGAAATCAGCAAACGACCGCCCGAGCACTTCTTGGCGCGTATTGCCCAGTGCCACCACGAATATGACGAGGAACAACGCAGTCGAAATTGCCGGTCCCCAGATCGTCTGGAGCTGCACCTTGAAAAAGCGCCGCACTTCCTTGATATAGAGAGTCTTCAACCCGACCCAGTTGATACTGCGGATGACCGGCACGCCGGGCTCGTTCATAATAGCTTTTGGGGGCTGGGTGTTCATATCATTGCCGGTTAGGCATTCGGCACGGCGCTCGCAAGGCGCATGCGCTGAAAGATTATAGGGAAAACGCATGTCCTGGACTGACGAACGCATCGACCGGTTAAAGACGATGTGGGAAAAGGGATTGACCGCAAGCCAGATCGCTGAAGATCTGGGCGGGGTCAGCCGCAACGCCGTGATCGGCAAAGCCCATCGCCTTGGACTGCAATCGCGCCCGTCGCCGGTGAAGG
>JAYUYR010000226.1:0-4438 GCA_043752405.1 Sphingomonas sp.
TGCATTTGGAAACGGTGCACGGAGTTTTGTATGACCGCACCCACCATCCGCCCCGTCCTCACAAAGGCCGACCGCAGGGCCTTTGTCGACCTGCCGTTCCGCCTTTACGCCAGCGATCCCAACTGGGTGCCGCCACTCAAGAATGAAGTCCACGCGCTGATCACCCTGGGCAAGAATCCGTGGTTCGAGCATGGCGAAGCACAATTGTTCCTCTCCGAAGCCAATGGCCGCGTAACAGGGCGCATTTCCGCGCATATCGACCACCTCGCCCTCGCCCAGCCGGCCGAACAGGGCATGGGGCCGGGCACCGGCAACTGGGGCCTCCTCGAAGCCGAAGACAAGGAAACCGCAACGGCGCTGATCGCCACCGCCGAGGACTGGCTTCGGGGCAAGGCCATGACGCGAGTGCTGGCCCCTATAAGCCTTTCGATCTGGGACGAACCGGGTTTACTGGTCAAGGGGCATGACCATCCTCCCACGGTCATGATGGGCCATAACAACCCTGCCTATGAAGACTGGGTCGAAAGTGCGGGCTATACCGGCGTCAAAGACCTGCTGACTTACGAAATTCCGATAACCGTCGATTTTCCGCCGCTGGTCCAGCGCATCGTCCAGTCGGGCGAGCGCAACAACCGCATCGTCATCCGCCGCGTCAATAAAAGCCGTTTTGACGAGGAGGCCGCGCTCATTCTTGGCATTCTGAACAATGCATGGAGCAACAATTGGGGTTTCGTACCGCTTACCGACGCCGAGATTGCCTATGCGGGTAAAAAGCTAAAGCCTATCGTATTCGCCGACCTCATCCGCATTGCCGAAGTCGATGGCGAGCCAGTGGCGTTTATGATGACGCTGCCCGACATCAACGAAAAACTGATGGGATATGGCGGCAGCCTGTTTCCGTTCAACTGGGCAAAGCTGCTCTGGTGGCTCCGCGCGCCCAAGGTCCGAACGATGCGCGTGCCATTGATGGGCGTGTTGCAAAAAATTCAGGCTACTCGTTTGGCCAGTCAATTGGCCTTCATGCTCGTCGAATTCATCCGCCGCGACGCAACGACAACATTTGGCGCGAGCCGGGGTGAGTTCGGCTGGGTGCTTGACGACAACGGCCCGATGAAATCAGTTGGCGAAGCGATCAACGGCAAAATTAACAAGGTTTACCGAATGTACGAGAAGGCACTCTGACGATGATTGAACTGCACAGCTGGCCCACGCCCAATGGCATGAAGATATCGGTGATGCTTGAAGAAGCGGGCATCGAACACAGCGTCCACCCGGTCAGCATCCGCGCGGGCGAGCAGTTCAAACCCGAATTTCTTGCCATTTCCCCCAACAACCGCATCCCGGCGATTATCGACACCGAACCGACCGGCGGCGGCGAACCGATCAGCCTGTTCGAGAGCGGCGCCATCATGCTTTATCTGGCGGAAAAAACCGGCAAGTTCATTCCCACCGACAGTAGCGGGCGCGCCGAAGTTTTACAATGGCTTTTCTGGCAAATGGGTGGCCTTGGTCCGATGCTGGGCCAGAACGGTCATTTCAACATCTATGCGCCCGAAAAGATACCTTATGCCATCGATCGGTATATCGCTGAATCGACACGGCTTTACGGGGTGATGGACAAACGCCTTGCCGACCACGAGTTCCTTGCGGGCGACTATTCAATCGCCGACATGGCCTGTTATCCGTGGATCGTCCCGCACGAAGCGCACAAGCAAGACTTGAACAAACACCCGCACCTCAAACGCTGGTTCGAAACGATCGCCGCTCGGCCTGCCGTCGTGAAGGCTTATGCCGAGAAGGACGCGCTGTATCCGGTCGATAATGCGCCGATGACCGATGAGCAAAAGCGGCTGCTTTTCGGCTTCAAGAAATAACCAGACTCGTTAGGCGCCGCGTCTAGCTTAACGTTATCCACGTCGGCGCGTGGTCGCTCGCTTTTTCCAGCCCCCGATGATCGCGGTCGACGCCGGCATCGGTCAGGCGATCCGCCGCCTCGGGGCTGAGCATCAAATGATCGATGCGGAAGCCCGCATCGCGCGCCCAGGCATTCATCTGGTAATCCCAGAACGTCCACATCGGCGCGGTCGGGTGCCGCGCCTTGAGCGCGTCGGTCCACCCCTGTGCCCCAAGCCTGCGGAACGCCGCGCGGGGTTCAGGCTGCATCAGCGCGTCCGCCGCCATCGCTGCAGGCCTCCACACATCGGCATCGGTCGGGATGACGTTATAGTCGCCCGCCAATACCACGGGCTTTTCCGCAGCCAGCAACGACGCGGCGCGCGCATTCAATCGTTCAAACCAACTGAGTTTGTAATCGAACTTCGGCCCCGGGTGCGGGTTGCCGTTAGGAAGGTAAATCGACGCAATCACAACGCCCTTTACCTCTGCCTCAAGATAGCGGCTGTGCGTATCGTCGGGGTCGTCCGGAAGCCCGCGCAAACGTTCTACCGGATCATTGCCGCGCACGAGGATGGCGACACCATTGAACCCTTTTTGGCCGTGCCAAATAACGCCGTAGCCCGCGTCACGCACGTCGGTTTCGGGAAAAGTTTCGTCGCTCGACTTCAGTTCCTGCAGACAGGCGACATCGGGCTTGGTCTCGTTCAGCCATTCGAGCAACCGCGGCAACCGCGCCTTGATCCCGTTGACGTTGTAAGTCGCGATTTTCAATTTGGGCGCACTAGATCGAAAAACTCGATCCACAACCACAGCCCGAGGCCGCATTGGGATTGGTCACTTTGAAGGCCGATCCGCCCAGCGATTCGACATAATCGACCGCACCGCCCGCAACCAGATCAAGACTCATCGGATCGATTACCAGCCATACGCCGTCAGTTTCGGCCATTGAGTCACCGCTTTCGACCACATCGGCAAGTCCGAATTTGTACTGAAAGCCCGAACAGCCACCGCCTTCGACCGAAAGGCGCAGGATGGCGGGCTTGGCTTGCCTGGCGGCAATCGCGGCAACGCGCGCCGCAGCACTCGGGGTCAGGTCAACGTTCATAGGACATGAGATAGGCGCTCAACCAGGCTGCAGCAAGCAGGGCAGCCTTATTTGACCGGCTGCGCAGGGCCACCCATGGCAATGTTACCGCGCCGCGCCTGCATCGCAGTCAGGTAGTTTGTGCCCTGCAGGAAGGGCATCGGGTTCACCGCATTGCCGTCGAGCCGAACTTCATAATGGAGGTGATTACCGGTCGAGCGTCCCGTCGATCCCATCCGGGCAATCAGGGCACCGCGCTTCACGCGCTGGCCGGGCTGGACGAGGATTGCCGACAAATGGCCGTAGCGTGTCTGGATACCGCGGCCATGCTCAAGCTCGACCAAGTTACCATAGCCTGCAGCGCGACCGGCACGTCCGACCATGCCATCAGCTGTCGCGTAAATCGGCGTGCCATAGGGTCCGCGAATATCGACACCGGCGTGCATCGCGGCACCGCCACGGAAGGGATCGCTGCGGACACCAAAACCGCTGGTGAAATCGACAAGATCAACAGGCTTTTGAGACGGGATTGCGACGATGCCCTGCTGTAGTTTGTCGAGTCGTTTCCATGACTGGAACAAGACGCGGAAGGCAGGATCAGGCGCACCTTTGACGGCTGTTGTGTCAATCGGCTCATACGGCCCGCCCATTGCCGACTTATCCTCAACGATGCGCTGCGCCGGGATACCGTACTGCGCGAGCGTGGCAGCAGTCGCCGAATAGCGCGCCTGCATCGCTGCGGTTGCACGAGCAGCCAAGGCCACTTGCCGCGCTTCAACCGCACTGAACGGCGAAATTGCATCGGCAGCGCGCGCGGACACTTTCTGTCCCTGCAAAGGAAGCGTCGGTGTGCCCTTGCCGGTCAGAACGGCGTCGAGAAAAGACTGGCGCTGTTCGAGCTGTGCTGCATGTGCCGCGGCTTCCAGGCGAATTGCGGCAACGTCGGAACGCATCGCGTCGATCCGGTCCTGCATTCCCATGACGACGGCTTCACGCGACACTGCAGCCATAACTGCAGGTGCTGCCCCAGTAAGCTGTGCTGTGCCCAAAAGCGTCAAGCCAAAGGACGCGACCGTCAACGATGCGGCAATTGCCTGAACGCGGCTCGATACATGAATACGGCGCATTGTCGCGCCATCGTGAACAAAAATCTCGCGGGATCGGAATGAATTGCGGACCTTCAACAAAAGTCCATCGTCAGCAGAAACACCCATACCAAACATTCCAGTCCCCCAGCGACCAAAGGGGCCGAGCAGCCATTTTTAGCTACACAGCGGTTTATCGTTTGACAGAGACCGGTTTGCCCACCCGTCTTGCTCGACGTCGGGATGTAACAGGAAATGGTTACTGACAAGGCTGTCAGGTGACGCACGGGGTGGATTGCCGCAACAGTGCGTTGAGTCGATGAATTGCATATGAACATATGCCGATTTGGCTAGTTACCACGCTACAATCGGC
>JAYUYR010000227.1:0-4433 GCA_043752405.1 Sphingomonas sp.
TAGGGAGCACAGCGCGCGGGCGTGGTGGAATTGGTAGACGCGCCGGACTCAAAATCCGGTTCCGCAAGGAGTGTGGGTTCGATTCCCACCGCCCGCACCATCCTATGTCGATTGGACGCAAGGCTATCAGGAGAGTTACAGATAGCAGTGAATGCTCGTGCTGGGCCATTTGAGGCACTGCCCAGGTTAATCAGCGTTCGGGTACAAGCGTTCATTGGTGTGCTTCGCGTGCCGTCTCTCAATAAGGAAGCCGAACATGGCCAATACGATCCTTCAACCCGACAAACGCGGGCTTGCCGAAGAACATGATGCCCAGCCTCTGCTCCATCATGAGCCTGTCAACTTTTCCGACCGTTTCGCGCTCGGCTTTACCAAGCTGTTGCGCTTCACTGCGGATACATTTTTTGCCAAACGTTACGGACACCGCGCGATTGTTCTTGAAACCGTTGCCGCCGTGCCCGGCATGGTCGGCGGTATGTTCACGCACCTGAGCTCGCTCCGCCGAATGCGCGACGACGAGGGCTGGATCCGCACCTTGCTCGAGGAGGCCGAAAACGAGCGGATGCATTTGATGACGTTCATCGAGATCGCCAAGCCGACGGTGTTCGAGCGGCTGGTTATTCTGGGTGCGCAGTGGGTGTTCCTCCTGCTCTATTCGATCCTGTACCTCGTCTCGGCCCGGACCGCGCACCGCGTCGTCGGTTATTTCGAGGAAGAAGCAGTGATCAGCTACACGCTGTACCTGAAGGAACTCGACGAAGGCCGATCGCCTAATGTGCCGGCCCCGGCGATTGCGATCCATTATTGGAAGATGGCTCCCGACGCGACGCTGCGCGATGTCATATTGATCGTGCGCGCTGACGAAGCGCATCACCGCGACATCAATCATGGATATTCGTCGAAGCTTGGCGGGGCCCAGGTGGACCGCGCGCTTGCCGCTCCTTATCCCGAACATGCCACCGACATCCGATTGAATGCCTGATAATCATGATCGGCGGGTCTTTTGAGAAGCGTAACGCGCCGTGCTGATCCAGTTGACGCTGGCAACCGCGATGGTGGTCACGACGATCCTGATCCACGGCGCTGGGATTACGGCGCTCGCGCGGGGGATGCGGCTTGAGGTGGATGCTGCAGAGGCACATCACCATTTCTCCCTGAAACGCGCGGCCGCGATCCTCGTCATCGTGCTGGCCCTGTTCACGCTTCATGGCATTGAAATCTGGCTTTATGCGGCGGTCTATCTCGCGATCGGCGCCGTCCAGAACCTCGAAGCGGCTGTCTATTATTCGACGATAACTTACGCCAGCATCGGCTTTGGCGATTCCGAAATGGCGCGGCCGTGGCGGCTCGTCGGCGCCATCGAAGGGATCAACGGTGTTCTGCTGCTTGGCTGGTCGACGGCGTTCTTCGTGACCGTCGTGGCGCGGTTGCCGAAATAGCGGCGGGGCAACTAGCGACCAAAGTGGTGCGGACGGGCCGGCCAATTCGACGGATCGAGATTGGGAAGCGCTGCAATCGCCGCTGACTGCATTTGCACGACGAGATTGTCGTGGTGTCGATCAAGCCGGGTCCAGGGGAGCGCAACAAGGCGTTCGCCAATGCCGCCGATACCGCCCAGACCCGCGACCACATAAGCAATCGTGCCGCTGTCTGCGGCAGCCATGACACCCACCGCATTCCCGATTTTCTTGCCGCCCTGATCGACAATAGTCCGGCCCTCGATAGCGCCGACGTTGACGAGCGTCGGCGTGTCAGCGCGCACACTTTTTTCTTCCGCAGCTTTGGCGCCATCATCAAAGCGGGCGATGCGCCCCAACCAACGCCATATCCCGACCGCATTGACGACGGTCAAAAAGGCGTTCGTCAGCAACAAATTCTGCTGGCCGCTAGCAACAGCAACCACACTCCAGGCAAGCGAGCCGACGGTGAAAACGGCAAAGCCCCAGCCCGTCAGGCGGGGACCAAGATTGGCAGCGGTCATGCAGGCCGCAATCATCGTTGCTGCCGGTGCAACATACGCTGCAATGTCAGAGAGCATCATTGGTCATTCCTAAAGGTCGGGTAGCGCTTGGTCCGCCATCCCCCAACCCGCCAAATCCGATGATGTTGCACGCACAACCAGGTTGGCGGCATCGTTCACAGTAAACGCGTTTGCCCGATCAATTTTGCGCAGTTCTTCCCAAGTCACCGGCACTGAAACGGGAGCACCGGGTCGCGCGCGAACGACATAAGGCAATACCGCCGTGCTCCCGCGCTGGTTGCGAAGCCAGTCGATGAAAATGCGGCCCTTGCGTTTGGCTTTCGACATCGTGGCGACAAAGCGATCGGGTTCTGCCGTTGCCAGCGCACGTGCAAATCTGTCGGCGAAATCCTTGACCGCAGGCCACTCAGCCTCGGGGCGGAGCGGAACGACCACGTGAATTCCTTTGCCGCCTGACAGCATTGCAAAGGACACGAGGCCCAAATCGGCAAGATGCGTTTTCAGGTCGACTGCGGCCTTTTTTACGTCCTCGAAGCTCAACGCTTCGTCGGGGTCGAGATCGAAGATCAAGCGGTCCGGCCGTTCAAGATCGACACTGCGCGCGCCCCAGCCGTGAAATTCGATCGTGCCCATCTGCACACAGGCGACGAGCCCGGCGATGCTGTCGATCCAGAGATAGTCCTCGGTCGAGCCATCCTTTTCCAGGATCGGCACCTTGTGGACTGTGTCGCCGAAACTGCCCGCGGCGTGTTTCTGAAAAAAGCAGTCTTTTGCGCGACCTTGCGGACATCGCACCAGACTGATCGGGCGGCGCCCCGTAACGGGCAGCATGATGGCACCGACGGTTCGATAATAATCGGCAAGCTGACCCTTTGTAATGCCGTCACCGGGGAAGATGACGCGATCCGCGCTCGTAATCTTTATATCGTCGTTTTCGACGGGAAGCGCGACCGGCTTTTCGGCGACAACGGCACTTTCCGGCTCGCCGTCACGCAAGCCGATAAAGCTGGCGTGCCGGACGACCCTGTCGGCGGTGAATTCTGCAAACGCCACTTCTGCAACCAGCTTCGGTTTGACCCAATGCGCGCCCTTTGCAGCGAGACGCGGCACGTCCGCAGGAGGCTTGTCAGCCGCGAGTTCGTCGAGCTGCACGCGAATGGACTTGAGCAATGCGTCGTCAAATCCCGTGCCCACCTTGCCTGCATAGCGCAGCGCACCGTCTTCGTTCACTGCAAGCAGCAATGACTTGAAGCCCCGCGACCGGGTAGCGCTTTCCGCCCAACCGATGACGACAAACGTCTGGCGCTTTGTGCATTTGACCTTGAGCCAGACCTGTGTACGCTTGCCCGAATAGGACGCATCGACGCGCTTGGCGATGATGCCCTCGTAGCCCTCGCGGCACATCGTTTCGAACAGGGCGTCACCGCCACCGATTATATGTTCGGCGAAAACGATCTCGTCCTGCGCGGCGAGTATGCTTCGCAGCCGTTCTTTGCGTTCTATGTTTGGCAATGTTTTCAGGTCGACGCCGTCTTGCTCAAGCAGATCGAAAGCAAACAAAGTCAGGCCGACGCTGCCGTGGTCCTTGATCGCCGAACGCAGTGTCGAAAAATCGGGGCGTCCCTTGGCATCCAGTGCGCAAATCTCGCCATCGATCAGCGCGCTACCGACATCGAGGACCGATGCCGCCGCCGCAATCTCTGGAAACTTCTCGGTCCAGTCGAGGCCTGTGCGCGTAAAGACTTTTGCCTTGCCTCCCGCAATGGCGACCAGAGTGCGATAGCCGTCAAATTTGACTTCGTGCATCCAGTTGCTGCCCGACGGCACACTGTCGACGAGCGTGGCCAGTTGTGGCGACTGATAGGCGGGCATTTTCGATTTGGCAGACTTGGCCTTTGCTGTCGGCGGCCGTACCCCGCGCGCGATTTCGTCCATCGTTCGCCCCGTCGTCACGCTCGTCACCGCATGTTCGACCAGGTCGTCGCTGCCGCCCGAAAAAGCATCGCCGACTTTTCGAAGCAGCCAGTTTTCGCCACGTTCCTTGCCGCGCGGCTTCAAGCGTATGAGCATCCATTCGCCCTTCATCCGTGTACCGCTTAAGGTGAAGTGAAGGTGACCCTCGTCGAGATCGGCCGCGCTTTTGCCGACGATCGGTGCCCAACTGCCGCTGTCCCACAACATCACCGTTCCACCGCCATATTCGCCCTTGGGAATCGTACCTTCGAAATCGGCATAGGAGAGCGGATGATCTTCGGTGCGTACGGCAAGACGCTTGTCGTCGGGGTTGGCACTCGGCCCGCGCGTTACGGCCCAGCTTTTGAGGACGCCGTTGATTTCAAGACGAAAATCCCAGTGCAATCGCGTTGCATCGTGCTTTTGCACGATAAAGCGATTGCCCTTGGTCGGGGCAATCTTTCCTGCGGGCTCGGCGGTTTTCGCAAAGTCGCGTTTG
>JAYUYR010000228.1:0-10919 GCA_043752405.1 Sphingomonas sp.
GCCCGCGCCACGCCCGAACGCCCGCTCGGCTGGGTCAGGGTCGAAGCCGACCGGACCGTCCACCAGCATGATATTACGATCCGGTCCTGGCCGGGGCACGGGGAAACCACGCTGCTCGGCCACGCCCATGCGCACGGGTTTTGGGTGGAGCGCAGCGCGGGCATGGGATAGCCACGCTATTCCAACCTCGCGCCAGCACGGCCGACCTTGCATCGCAAGGATCGACGGCGTGGCTTTGCCACGTCCGCCTAAGCCAGAAACGCCCTCAGCGCCGCCGTCACGGCCTCGGGCTTCTCCCACGTTACGAAATGCCCCGCATCCTCGATCTTCACCAGCGTCAGATCGGCAACCAGATCCTCGAGTCCGACAAGTTGCGACGGGGTCAGCGCTTTGTCGCCCATCCCCCACACCACCAGCGTCGGTGTTTTCAGCGCCGGAAACGGCGCGTCGAGATAGGCGGGGCGCTCGGGGGATTCGTCCATCGCCGGCACAATCAGGGCCGATCCGCGATACCAGTTGAGCATTGCCGCAATGGCGCCGGGCTGCCTCCATTCGTCGAGGTATAGCGCGCGCTCCATCGCACTTGTTTCGGGGCCGACGCCTGAATGGCCGAACGTCTTGTCGAACAGTTTGTCGGGCTTTGCACTGAAATACTCGGCCATACCCGGCATCCGGAATGAGCGGATATATTGCGACGCTTCGCGTTGTCCCATGTCGTCGAACACCGACTTTTGAAAGATGAACGGGTGCGGTGCGTTGACGATGGCGAGCCGGGTGACGCGCGCCGGATTGCCGAGCGCTGCCGCCCATGCAATCGCCCCGCCCCAGTCATGCCCGACAAGCGTGAATGTCTCGATTCCCAAGGCATCGGCAAGCGCGAACAGGTCACCGACCGGCTTGTCATGCGTATAGTCGGATCCTTCAGACGGTTTTGACGAGCGGGCAAAGCCGCGCTGGTCGGGGGCGAGGACGCGGTAATCCTTCACGAAATCGACCATTTGATGCCGCCATGTCCGCGAACTTTCGGGGAAGCCGTGGAGGAAGAAAATCGCGGGCGCATCGGCAGGTCCACCGAGCATCACGTCGAGTTCGACGCCGGTAGGCAGGGCAAAGCGTTCGCGGCCCAAATCATTATTCCAGCGCTCGGTCATGTGGCACTCATTGTCAGAGGGACTTCGGGAATCGGGATATACTCCTTGTCATCCCCCGGCACGGTTGGAAAGCGGCCCGCCTTCCAGTCAGACTTGGCCGCGTTGATACGCTCGCGGGACGACGACACGAAATTCCACCACGCGTGGCGCGGCGTCGTGAAAGCACCACCGCCAAGCAGCATCGCCCGTGTTGCCGCCTCCGCCCGCAACGTCGCCGCATGGCCGGGTGCAAGAATATAAAGCACGAAAGGTTCAAGCACCGCGGCATCGAGCGTCGCCACGCCTTCAGTCAGCATAACCGCGCGCTCGTCGGCCTCGGCATCGATCGGGACCGACGCCCCCGCCGCCAGCATCATATCGGCATAAATGGTCGGTGCATGGCAGGTCGTCGCAGCGGTCTTGCCCCACAATGTTCCCATCAGCACACGAATTGACGCCGCGCCATCCTCGATCAGTGGCAGCGCTTGCGGAGCAACATGCTCGAACGCCGGATCGATCTCTTCTTGGCCATCGGGCAGCGCGAGCCACGTCTGCATCCCATAAAATGCCGGCCCCGCCGCGCGCGTATTCGCCGGACTGCGTTCCGAATGGACAATCCCCCGCCCCGCCGTCATCAGGTTGATCGCACCGGGTTCGATGACGGCATGGCTGCCCAGCGAATCGCGATGCTCGATGGCCCCTTCGAACAGATAGGTGACCGTCGACAGGTTGATATGCGGATGCGGGCGCACGTCCATGCCCGCGCCTGCGGGCATCCGCGACGGCCCGAACTGGTCGACAAAGATAAACGGCCCCACCATCGTCCGTGTCTTTGCGGGCAGCGTTCGCCGCACCTTGAAATCACCGAGGTCGTGGGTGACGGGGAGGATGGTCTGCACGGCCTATTCTCCCGGTGCGGTCGCCTTGATCGCCATCGCGTGAACCTTTTGTCCCGGCAGGTCACCCAGCGCGCGGTTGACCATCCGCTGCCGCTCGAGCCGCGCCACACCCGTGAACGCCGCGCTTTCGATCACCACAGTGAAGTGCGATTCGCCCGACCCGTCATCGCCGCTGTGCCCCGCATGGTTCGCGCTGTCGTTGACGACGGCGAGGCGGGAGGGGGCCAAGGCCGCCCGTATCCGCGTTTCGATTTCAGTTTGCATTGATCCTGACACAAAAACTCCGCTTACCCTGAGCTTGTCGAAGGGCTGTCCTTGTTCTTATCTATGAGTAAACAGAAAGCACAGGGCTTCGATACTTCGACAGGCTCAGCACCCAGCTCAAACGGAATTAGATGCAAGATCGCCCCAAACCCCACACCCGATTTCATGGCCGCGTCGCGCGCGGCGAGCCTTGTGCCGAGCCGGGCTGCCACGAGGCAGGCGAGTTTCGCTCACCCCTGGAACCCGGCAATTTCGACGGCCCGGGCGCGTGGCGTTGGCTGTGCCTCGACCATGTCCGTGAATTCAACGCGCGCTATAATTTCTTCAACGGGATGAGCACCGACGAAATCTATGAACAGCAACGCCCGTTTGCCGGATGGGAACGTGAAACCCGCGCGTTCAATACCGTCGGCGCGGACCGTCCGCCACACTGGGCGAATTTTACTGATCCGCTCGACGCCATTTCCGCACGCTTCCGCGACACCGCGCCCAAACAACGTGCAGACGGTCGCGTCCTCTCGGGCGAAGACCGCCGCGCGCTGAACGAACTCGGTCTCGACATCGACGCCGATCGCAAAGCGCTTCGCACCCGCTATTCTGAACGCGTCCGGAAATTCCACCCCGACCGCAACGGCGGCGATCGTGGTCACGAGGCGGCGCTGGGACGGACGATTGCGGCTTACGATCAGCTCAAGAAATCAGCCGCCTTCGCATAGGGCTTTCAACTGGTCGGCACATGCGCGCCAGCCCTCCTCAAACCCCATATCCTTGTGCCGGTCGCTCGCCTCTTGCGTCCAGTGCCGCGCGCGGGCGGTGTAACGGGTGCCGCCCTCTTCCGCCTCGACCGACCATATCCCGATCATGAACGGCCCCGCCGGCTCCAGATCACCGACGATCGCATCGGTAAAGGCGAAGCGCCGCCCCTCGTCCCATGCCAGTACAAGGCCGGGATGCGGATGCACTTCACCGTCGGGGCCATACATCGTGCAGTTCGAACTGCCGCCCGCGCGCCGTTCAAGCGTCTCGAATTCGGCGCGCCACGGTTTCGGGCACCACCAGTCTTCGATGCGGTTCGCCATAACGTCCCAGACCGTTGCAGGCGATGCGTTGATGAAACGGGTAACGGAAAGTTCGAATAGATCGGTCATGCGTTATCCTTTCCTCGCGCCGACCAAGCCAAAGCTCGCACCCTGCGGGTCGATGGCACATAGTGAAAGGTCGCCGCCGGGAATTTCAATCGGCGGCTGCGTAATTGACCCGCCGTTCATCTCAATGGCCTCCTGCGCCGCATCAATGTCGGCAACGCGAAAGTAATAGGTCCAGGCGGAGACTGGCATTTCGGGTATCTTCGGCATGATCGCACCGATCATGCCGTCACCGTGGCGCAGGAAGTCATATTTGCCCAGCGGCCCCATATCCATGTCGCCATCCTGCACCCAGCCAAAGCGCTGGCCATAGAAATGGTGTGCCGCCGGTTGGTCGGACGTTGACAGTTCGTTCCATGCGCAATGGCCGACGCGGGGCATGTCCGATGCAAACGACAGGCTTGCCTTGTCCGACGCGCTGCGCATGACATAAAATGACGCACCCTGCGGATCGGCGACCATCGCAAACCGCCCGACGCCGGGAATGTCCTGCGGTTCCACATGCATCGCGCCGCCGCCATCAGTGATCGACGCCACCATCTTGTCGACGTCATCCACGCCGACATAGCCGAACCAGCCGGGCATCGCCCCGCCAGACCCCATCTCGGGCGTCAGCGCCATCAGTCCGGCAACCGCCTCCTCTCCGGCCATGGCGAACATCCGGTAATCCATCCCCGGCATGTCGGCATCATTGGCTATCCAGCCGACAACCTTGCCATAGAAGACCGCCGCTGCTTTCGCGTCGCTGGTCATCAGTTCATACCAGATGAAATCGCCATGTTTGTTGGTCACGTCACTTGCCCCCCAGTTCAAGCACGGGCGCGAAACCGCCATAGATCATCCGCATGCCGTCAAACGGCATCGGGTTTTTGGCGGAGTTCATGCGCGGATCGTCGAAATCCGCCGACATCATCTTTTCGTAGGCGGCATCGCGCGTTGCCTTGTCGGGCCAAGGTGATCCAAGAAAAGACGACACTTTCGTCCTCCTTGGCCTGGACGGCACGGCGGAAATCTGTGACTTTCCCGTCTTTCACGTCGTCTTGCCATGCTTCAACGATGTGCGTTGCGCCCCATTCCATCAACATGGGGTCTGCCATTGCGGCATGGTCGGTGAATTTCTGCTTGTTCAGGGTCGGCACTGCGATCACGAAACCGTCGATATAGGACATGGTCATTCTCCTCTTCAGCGTGGAAACCGGCGAATCCTAGTGTGACTTTTGGACCTTCACCTTGACCTTTACCTTGCGAGTCCGCAACGGACATCCGAAGGATGAAGCGATGACGACCCTGCCCAATGCCCAACCCGACAGCCGCACTGCGACCGTGATGGACTCGCCTGACAAGAAGGTCAGTGTACGCGAATTGTTTGGCATCGATACCGACATGATGGTCCCCGCGTTCAGCGAAGCCGACGAGCGCGTGCCCGATTTCGACCACAGCTACGTCTTCGACGGTGACACAACACTCGCGATCTGCGCCGGTTTTGCGCACAACCGCCGCGTGATGGTGCAGGGCTATCACGGCACCGGCAAATCGACGCACATCGAACAGGTCGCAGCGCGGCTCAACTGGCCGTGCATCCGCATCAATCTCGACGCGCATATCAGCCGCATCGACCTTATCGGCCGCGATGCCATTGTCCTGAAGGATGGCCAGCAGGTTACCGAATTCCGTGAAGGGCTGCTCCCCTGGGCGCTCCAGACGCCGACCGCACTGGTGTTCGACGAATATGACGCGGGCCGCCCCGACGTGATGTTCGTCATCCAGCGCGTGCTCGAAGCTGAAGGCAAGCTCACGCTGCTCGACCAGAACCGCGTCATTCGCCCGAATCCGTGGTTCCGGCTTTTTGCCACTGCCAACACGGTGGGCCTGGGCGACACCAGCGGGCTTTATCACGGCACGCAACAGATCAATCAGGGCCAGATGGACCGCTGGAATGTGGTCGTGACCTTAAACTACCTCCCCGCCGCCGTCGAAGCCCAAATCGTGCTCGCCAAGTCGGGCGAGTATGACCATGTTGGCGGCAAGAAAGAAGTCGACAACATGGTCAAGGTCGCCGATTTGACCCGCCAGGGCTTTATCAATGGAGATATCTCCACCGTCATGAGCCCGCGCACCGTCATCACTTGGGCACAAAATGCGCTGATTTTCAAGGATGTCGGCTTTGCGTTCCGCCTGAGCTTCCTCAACAAATGCGACGAAGCCGAACGCAGTTTGGTTGCCGAATATTACCAGCGCGTTTTCGGCAAGGATTTGCCCGAGAGTGTTGTGGGCAAGGGGTAATGCCCGACCAGACTCCTCTCGAAGCCTTCAAGGCGGTCCTCACCGGCACCGCGCGTGCGATTGCGCATGAACCCGAGGTCGAGTTGGCCTTTACCGCCGATGCCCCGACGCAGATTGGCAAGAACATAAAGGTGCCAATGCCGGGTCGCGCGCTGCCCCCTGAACAGGTCGCCGAAGCGCGCGGCTTTGCCGATGGCTTTGCACTGCGCCTGCGCCATCATGATGCCGCCGTCCACGCGCGGCTGGCCCCTGTACCGGCAATTGCGCGGGCGGTGTTTGACGCAGTGGAGTCGGCGCGGGTCGAGGCACTGGGGTCGCGTAGCATGGCGGGCGTGCGCGCGAACCTGAGCCATGCGCTCGAGATGCGGATGCGGTCGGATCCTATCGCCCGCGCCAGAGCGAAGGACGAGGTGCCGCTGTCGACAGCAGTTGCCCTGTTGCTGCGCGAGCGACTGACGGGTGAAGCGCCTCCTGCAAACACTGAAAGCGGCCTTTCGCTGGTCCGTGACTGGATCGAGGAGGCAGGCGGCGCGGACATGGAGGCACTGGGGCTGGTGCTCGATGATCAGGCGGCGTTTGCGTCGCTGGCGACGAAATTGCTTGAGGATTTGCAGCTTATCGAAGGTGACATGGTCCCCGATGATGCGCCGGACGACGGCGATGACGACGGCGAAGAAGACGGTCAGGATAATGATGATTCGGGCGAAGATGATGCCGACGGCGCGGGGCAGGTCGAACAACGCGGCGAGAGCGATACGTCCGAAGACTCCGATGGCGAAGGCGAAACCGACGGACAGGAATCGGACGATGACGAGATGGCCGACGGCAGCGACGGCGAGCAGGAGGCGATGCTCCCTGTCCGCCCCAACCGGCCGCCCGCCGACCTGACGCCGGGTTTTGATTATAAGGCATGGACGACCGCGCATGACGAAGTGATCGCGGCGGATGAACTGTGCGACCCCGACGAACTCGTTCGCCTGCGCCAGTATCTCGACCAGCAGCTGATCCATTTGCAGGGCGCGGTGACCAAGCTCGCCAACCGCCTGCAACGCCGCCTTATGGCGCGCCAGAACAGGTCGTGGGACTTCGACCAAGAGGAAGGAATGCTCGACGCCGCGCGGTTGGCACGGATTATCGTCTCACCGGGGCATAGCCTCAGTTACAAGATAGAGCGCGAAACCGATTTCAAGGATACGGTTGTTTCACTGCTGATCGATAACTCAGGGTCGATGCGCGGACGGCCGATTTCGATCGCCGCAATCAGCGCCGACATCTTGGCGCGCACTCTCGAACGCTGTGGCGTGAAGACCGAGATATTGGGGTTTACGACACGCGCGTGGAAGGGGGGCCAGGCGCGCGAAAGCTGGCTCGCGGCAGGGCGGCCCCTGTTGCCGGGGCGACTCAATGACCTGCGGCACATTGTCTATAAACCGGCAGATGCGCCATGGCGGCGGGCGCGAACATCGCTTGGGCTGATGATGCGCGAGGGGTTGCTCAAAGAAAATATCGATGGCGAGGCGCTGCTTTGGGCACACAGCCGCCTGATCGCGCGGCCCGAGGAACGCAAGATCCTGATGGTCATTTCGGACGGTGCGCCGGTCGATGATTCAACGCTTAGCGTGAACAGCGGATCGTATCTTGAAAAACATCTGCGGCAGGTGATCGGCTGGATCGAGAACAAATCGCCGGTGCAACTCGTCGCCATCGGCATAGGCCATGATGTGACGCGCTACTACACTAAAGCCGTGACGATCATGGATGCCGACCAACTGGGCGGAACGATGGTCGAGCAACTCGCGGGACTGTTCGACCTCGACGACTAGAATGCGACGCGCATAGAAAAGCCCGCGCATCGAACGACGCGCGGGCTTTTCCATTTTGCCCCCACAAAAAGCATATCAGGCGAGTGCGGCAATCTGTGTGGTGCGACGGCGACGCACAGCGCCACCGACAAGGCCAAAGCCCGCCAGCATCATCATCCACGTGCCGGGTTCGGGCACTGCCGGTGCCGCAACCGCAAGGTTCCAGCCGATCACGTCAAACGCCATCCGGTCGTTCGCACTGACCGACAGTAACTCGCCGGCGCCAGCGGTCGGATCCATGATGCCGAGGCCCAGGCTGTCCTTCCAGTGGCTAGCCTGCTGGCCGTCACCGAAATTAGGACCGGTCGAGAAGCAAGCACCAAGCGTTGTGCCGCCGTCGATCGAGAAGCATTTGGCACGCGTATCGGCCGTCCAGTCGATCACGCCACCGGGCTGTGACGCGCTGAGCGCCGAATAACGGAACAGGTCGAGTGACGACACGAACGTGAAATCGTTGGCCGCAAACGGCCCTCTGACCGGCGGGCTGTTCCCGTCGAGGATATCGACGCCGCTAACGAAGCCCAGCGCATGGCCGATCTCGTGCATGGCAATTCCGATGAAGTCGAATTGACCGGCCGTAATCCCGTCGCTGGGATCATAATCGAATGCAAAGTTGCTGCTAAACTGGATGCCGGCATCGCAGTTTCCGACGCACAAGCTGTTTGTGCCCAGCGTCGGCGTGAGGCCAAGTGCCTTCGCATTGGCATTAGTCAACCGGATCGTCTCGTTATTGGCACCGGCCAAATCGAGATAGGGCGTGGCCGAGCCCGATCCGTTGGGGTTGTCGCTCGTCCGGTTGATCATCATGCCGAACGAATTGCCGGGGTCAAGATTGGCAACGGCCGTCGCGTCGGACGCCGATGTAATGTCACCCAACAGCGCAGTTTTGAATGCGGCATAGCTGTAACGGGTCTGTACCGACCCCGCCCGCCCGAGGATACCGGCCCCAAGCGCCGCCGTACCGACAGTCAGGTTGATCGTGGCATTGTCGGAGAAAATGGACGACCAGCGATTCGCTGCTGCCTGGAACCCGGCCTGAGCCTGCGCGCTGGTGCCTGCCGTATAGGTCAGGACAAATGTCAGCGCCTGAGCCTGGCTTGACAACGACATCAATGCCGCTGCGCCCAAAGCATAAGCGGAAATTTTCCGAAAACGTGATTTCAACATGGTATCCCTCCCAAAATGACCAAAAAATATCTATTGCCGACCAACGGCGCAAAGCCGCCTGATCGACACTCTGTCATTTGCATGTGCGGAACGTCACGGGAACATTAAGGCTCTATCGCACCCCGAACCGCCCGTTTCTCCCCCGGCGGGCACGCTGCCTCCTGTATCCTGACCCGCTTGTTCGAAACCGGATCGAAGACACCAAGCAGCGGTGTTCTCCTGCGACGTTAACGGAAAATTAACAGGATCGTCAGGCAACCGCAATGTATTTAATCGAAAAACTGTCGCTTTTTGGGACGAACCGAGTGCGCGTACTTACTCGTCGAACTGATGACAAACGCGATTGCGGTTGTGGTGCATATCTGTATTCATGCGCGCTCACCTGCGTTGGTGTTGATGAATAAAGGGAGAGACGAATGGTATCGATCCGGGCGTCCTTGGGTTTGAGTGTAGCAATATTGGCACTGGCATCAGTGTCGGCCTGTTCGCAAAAACCTGCAGAGGATACAGGTGCTGCGGCACCAGCCGAAACGACGGCGACCGACACAACGGCGACCCCGGCAGCAACCCCGGCGGCTGCTGTGAAAGTTGCTGTCGATAACACCGACACGCTCGACGGCACGAAATTCGCGTCGTTCACGGGCACGGTCGACGCAGGTGAAAAGGCCTTCGCCGTCTGCAAAACCTGTCACGCGGTCCAGGCGGACAAGAACATGGTCGGCCCGTCGCTCCACGCGCTTCAGGGACGGACATCGGGCAGCGTCCCCGGTTACTCCTATTCCGCTGCGAACAAGGCGAGCGGCATTGTGTGGAACAATGAGAAGCTTTTCCAGTATCTCGAAAATCCACAGCGGATCGTTCCGGGCACCAAGATGACCTATACCGGTCTGAAAGATCCCCAGAAGCGCGCCGACGTGATCGCGTATCTCGACGCGCAGAAATAAGCTAAATCAGGCGACGGTGCCGTAAGTCCGCCAGATGGAGCGGCAGCGACACCGTCAGCCAGATCGCCACCCATTGCCATCCAGCCCCGGTCAGCGCTGCTCGTAGAGCGAGAATCATCACGGCACCGGGCAATATCGTCAGCACCACCGTCAGCGCGCGGCGTTTCATCATGACAAGGACGACCGCCTCGACTGCCATGAAAGCGAGGACGAGATCGACGGCATGGCCGGATGTGAAGAAGCTTTGCACTATCATCTCCCCGGGTGTCACCTAAGTCCGTGACAACCCCAGCAAATGCCCCATGTCCTTGAAGAATATTTTCACATGCGCTGCCGGCTTTGCGCGCACGAGCCGCTTGTTCATATAGGCGTCCCATGTCAGTTGCTGGACATCGGGGTCGGCACACATCTTCACGAACCGCTCGCGACGCTTGTCCGACGAATACCAGAAATATTGCATCATTCCGAGAATCCAGAACACGCGGCCATGCGCGCGCATGAAATCCTTTCGCGCCGCTTTTAGTGCCCCCGGCTTCCCGCTGGTAAGGAACGCATCGACTGCGTTTGCCGCCATCCGGCCGCATTCCATCGCATAGTAAATCCCCTCCCCCGACGCAGGAGCCACGACCCCGGCCGCATCGCCGCAGACAACCAGATCGCGGCCATTATCCCAGCGTTTCAGCGGTTTGAGTGGAATTGGCGCGCCTTCGACGCGGATTGTTTCGGCATCGGCCAGCCCGATCGATTCGCGCAGCGCCTTGGTCGCCGGACGTAGCGCGAACCCCTTTTGCGCGCTCCCCAGTCCAACGCTCGCCGTGTCACCATGCGGAAACACCCACGCATAGAAATCCGGCGAAAACTGCCCTTGATAAAACACATCGCACCGCGCGCGGTCGAATCCGCTCTCGGGCGTCTTGATGATCTCATGATAGGCGAACACGCATGGCATCTTGTCCGCGCCCTTCAAATTGCCCCGCGCCACGCCCGACCGCGCGCCGTCCGCCCCGATCACAGCCTTTGCGCGCACCCGCATGACATCGCTCGACCGACCGTCGCGGTAGGCAATGACCGCCGTGCCGTCCGCGTCGCGCTCGAGCGTTTCATAAGTTCCTGTGCGCCGCTCCGCCCCCGCCAGTGCTGCCCGTGCGCGCAGCCATTCGTCGAAATGCTCGCGGTCGACCATCCCGACATAGCCATTGTTTCCCACCGGCATATCGACGGTCTT
>JAYUYR010000229.1:0-4427 GCA_043752405.1 Sphingomonas sp.
AGCGTCGATCTGGGCGACGTCGCTGGTCAACAAAATGCGCGGGCCGCGCGGTGTATCGTTCGCCAGATAACGGTCAAACTTGTATTGCCCGAGCAACCAACCGAGCGCGGCAGGGCCGGAGGCAGTGCCTTCGACGCGATACGCTCCTTCGGGCAAAGTCTCGGCGAGTTTGGCGAGGCACCACGGCGAAAGTGAAGCGGTGTTCGCGACAATGGACACGACCGACCAAGCATCAGCCTTCTCACCGGGCAAAATCGCACTCGCATAGCCGACAGGCTTCAAGCCTTGTGCCGTAATAGCGCTGCGGTGCCGCTCGGGCTGCGCTTTCAGCCAGGCGTCATAACCTGCGGGATCAACGAGATGGATGCTACGCGCAAGTTGCCCCTTGTCAGCGATGAGCAGCGCGGAAAAGTCTGTCACGCAGGCACCCCGAACAGGTCATGCTCGTCGGCATCCTCGATTCGGACGGGGACGATGTTGCCCTGTGCCAAGCCGCCCGCATCGCGCAAGAAGACCAAACCGTCGATCTCAGGCGCATCGGCCTGTGACCGCCCTGTCGCGCCCCCGTCATCATCGATTTCATCGATAATCACGTCGAGCGTGCGACCGATTTTGGCCGCAAGCTTTTCGGCGCTGATCCGCGCGGTGAGTTCCATCAAACGGGCGTAGCGCTCTTCCTTGACGTCCTCTGGCACCGGGTTGGGCAGGGCGTTGGCCGCCGCCCCTTCGACGGGTTCAAACCGGAACGCCCCGATACGGTCAAGCTGTGCCTCGCTAAGCCAGTCCATTAAATAGTGAAAGTCCGCTTCGGTTTCGCCGGGGAAGCCGACCACGAAGGTTGATCGGATCGTGATGTCGGGGCAAATCCTGCGCCAGTTGTGGATGCGTTCGAGCACTTTGGCTTCGTTGGCGGGGCGTTTCATTGCCTTGAGGACCGACGGCGCGGCGTGCTGGAAAGGAATGTCGAGATAGGGCGTGATCAGCCCTTGCGCCATCAGCGGGATGACCTGATCGACATGCGGGTAGGGATAGACATAGTGGAGGCGCACCCATGCCTTCAACGAGCCCAATTCTCGGGCAAGATCAGTCATATGAGCACGCACTTCACGGCCATGCCATTCGCGCGGCTGATGGCGAATGTCGACGCCGTAAGCCGACGTGTCCTGACTGATGACCAGCAATTCCTTCGTGCCCGCCGCGACGAGCTTTTCGGCCTCGCGAAGAATGGCGTCGGGGCGGCGACTGACGAGGTCGCCGCGAATGCTGGGGATAATGCAGAAGGCGCAGCGGTGGTTGCAGCCTTCGGAAATCTTGAGATAACTGTAATGGCGTGGCGTTAGTTTCAGGCCACTGTCGGGCACCAGGTTCAGGAACGCATTGGCAGGCATCGGTGCGGCTTCATGGACCGCGCCAACAACCGCCTCATATTGATGCGCGCCGCTGATCGCGAGAACCTTTGGGAAACGTGCGCGAATCATTTCGGCTTCGCGGCCCAAACACCCGGTGACGATAACGCGACCATTTTCCGCTAGCGCTTCGCCAATGGCCTCAAGTGACTCTTCCTTGGCCGAATCGAGGAAGCCACAAGTGTTGACCAACACGACATCGGCCCCGGCATAATCGGAGGACAGGCCATAACCGTCAGCGCGCAACTTGGTCAGAATGCGTTCGCTATCGACCAGCGCTTTCGGACAGCCGAGCGAAACCATGCCGACTTTAGGAGGGGAGGGGAGTATCGTTGCCATGTGAAACGCGGCCCATACGCGCAACAGTGAGAATTTGCCAGCTTAGCGCTTCGGAAGATGTTTGGCAGGATCAACTGCCGTGCGATTCTGGCGCAGTTCGAAATGGAGTTTGGCTTCATCTCCAACGCTACCGATGGCTTGGCCCATCTTTATTGATTGCCCCTGCGAGACAGTGGCCTGTGCCGCGCGACCGTAAACGCTGATCCAGCCGTCGCCGTGGCGGATCAGAATGAGACCGCCATAGCCCGCCAGCCCGCCATTGCCGACAAAGGCAACCGTGCCATCCGCTGCCGCACGAATGTTTGATCCGCGGGACGCCGAAATCTCGATCCCGCGATTAACGCGACCTGTACCCGCAGGGCCAAAACGTTCGACAATCGAACCGGCGACGGGCCAGCCGAACTGGCCGCCAAAGCGGTCTAAGGTCGGTTGGCGAACGGGGCGGCTGGAGGTGCGTGCCGGAGTTCCGCCAGTGGCGATGTCGTTGATATCGATCTTGAATGCGGAGGCTCTTGCTTCGACCGACGGCGTTGTCGCACCGGGGAGCACCAGTTGCTGACCGACTCGGATGACAAAAGGTTCGGTCAGATTGTTCGCTTTGACGATCGTACTCCAGGTTATGCCATATGCGCGGGCAATGGCGATCCCGGTATCGCCAGCAATAACACGGTGACGCCGCCGCCCGTCGATGCCGACTTGCGCGTTGGCAATGGTCGGTCGTGCCTCCCACACTGGCAGTTCATCGATCAGTCCGTCCATCAGCGGCTCGATGTGCGGCGCTGCGGAGGTCTTGTTTGCCGGATGGCGCGAGGCACCGTTTGGTGCGCATCCGGCGAGCAGCAGCGACCCCGCGACGATGACAACCCCCCGGTTCATGCCGTCAGCCTGTCACGCGGCGAAGCAACGCGTCAGCGTCGCCATCGACTCGTAATGGGTAAGGTCAAGGTGAAGCGGCGTCACTGTAACATACCCCTGATCAATCGCTTCGAGGTCGGTGTCGTGACCCGGCACATGCGCGACATGGCCAAGGCCGAACCAGTAATAGGGATAACCACGCGGGTCGGTGCCCTTGACAATCTTGGCGCGGCCATAATCGTGGAAGCCCTGTTCCACCACTTTGACGCCCTTGACGTCTTCGGGGGCCAGCGCGGGAAAGTTGACGTTGATGAGCGTGCGCGGTGGCATCTCGGCGGCGATCAGTGGGCGGAGGACTTTCTCACCCCAGCTTTCGGCTGTCGCAAACGGGACGGTGTCGCCCATCCCCTCACGCGCATACACCTGGCTCAGCGCGATCGCGCGGTATCCCGCCAATGTTCCCTCCATCGCGGCCGAGACCGTGCCCGAATAGGTGACATCTTCGGCGAGGTTCGCGCCGCGATTGACGCCCGAGAGGATGAGGTCGGGTTTCAGGCCGCCTTCGACCACGCCCAGCGCCATCATCACGGCATCGGTCGGAGTCCCGCTGACCGAGAAGCGCCGATCCTCGTGTTTGCGCAGACGCACAGGGCGCGAAAGCGTTAGCGAATGCCCTGCGCCCGATTGTTCCTCGTGCGGGGCAACAATCCATATGTCATCGCTCAACGTCCGCGCGATGGTCTCAAGCGTCTTTAGGCCGGGCGCGTAGATGCCGTCGTCATTGGTAAGAAGAATACGCATCATGGCTCCAGCTTAGTCAGGCCGCCCATGTAGGGGAGCAATGCATCGGGCACGATGACACTGCCGTCTTCCTGTTGATAATTTTCCAGCACCGCGACGAGCGCGCGCCCCACGGCGACACCTGATCCGTTGAGCGTGTGGACGAATGTCGTGCCCTTCTCACCGGGCACACGGAAGCGCGCGTTCATTCGGCGGGCCTGAAAATCGCCACAGTTCGAGCAGCTTGATATTTCACGATAGGCGCCTTGGCCGGGAAGCCAGACTTCGAGGTCGTAGGTCTTCTTCGCCGTAAATCCCATGTCACCCGCGCACAGAAGCATCCGGCGATAGGGGAGTACCAAACGATCGAGGATCGTTTCCGCAGCTTGCGTCATTCGTTCATGCTCAGCGTCGGACGCGTCGGGTGTCGTGATCGAGACAAGCTCAACCTTGTCGAATTGATGCTGGCGGATCAGTCCGCGCGTATCACGCCCCGCCGCGCCTGCTTCCGACCGGAAGCAAGGTGTTAGCGCAGTAAAGCGCAACGGCAATTCGCCTTCGCTCAGGATTTTTTCTCGGAGGAGGTTGGTTAGGCTGACTTCGGACGTAGGGATCAGCCAGCGGCCATCGATCGTCCTAAACAAGTCATCGGCAAACTTGGGCAATTGCCCCGTGCCGATCAGCGCATCATCGCGGACAAGTAGCGGGGGTGCGACTTCTTCATAACCAAATTCGGTTGTGTGAATGTCGAGCATGAACTGGCCGAGTGCGCGTGACAGCCGCGCAATCCCACCGCGCAAATAGGCAAAACGCGCGCCCGAAACCGCCTGTGCCGATTCGAAATCGAGCCCGAGCGCAGGGCCAAAATCAGGATGTTCTTGTGGTTTGAAGATGAACGCCGGAATAGTGCCGCGCATATGGAGGATGATATTGCTTTCCTCGTCCGCGCCATCGGGCACATCATCCGCCGGAATATTTGGAAGCGCGGCGAGAGTACTAATCAAGTCAGCATCCATTCGCGCGACCGTTTCCTCGCCAAGGGGAATA
>JAYUYR010000230.1:0-4407 GCA_043752405.1 Sphingomonas sp.
CTGGGTGACGGGCGCCAGCGTCATGCTCCGCGCCGAAGCCCTGCGCGCGGTCGGCTTGTTCGACACCGGGTTCTTCCTGTATTTCGAGGAAGTCGAACTCATGCACCGCCTGACCCGCGCCGGATGGACCGTGCGCTTTGCGCCCGACAGCCGTGTACTGCATATCGGTGGGGCCGCCACCGGCATGACAGGTGCCGAACTGCACGAACGCGACGCCATCCCCGAGTATATGTTCGCGTCCCGACGGCGCTTTTTCACACAGGTCTGCGGCGCGACAGGTGCGCGCAATGCAACGCTCGCCTGGCTGGCTGGGAACCGCGTGTTGCGGACGGTAAAGCGCGTGGGGATATTAAAGGACCGCCCCTCTGCCGACGCCGAGCGCACAGGAATGCACCGGCACGGCATATCGGCCAACGCTTTCGACAAGACGCCCGCCGTCACCAACTGGAATGACCCACCGGGCGTGCTGCCTGCGTGGCACCATCCGTCATGACTGCAGGATGTGTCATCATCGGCCGCAACGAAGCCGCACGGCTTCCGGCTGCCCTCGCATCGATCGCGGCGGCCGGATTACCGATGGTCTACGTCGACAGCGGGTCGCATGACACCAGCGTGGCGATCGCGCGCACGGCACAGGCACAGGTCGTCGAGCTTGACCCCGGGCGCCCCTTCACCGCTGCCCGCGCACGCAACGAAGGCTTCGATGCGCTGCTCGCTGCGCACGCTGACCTCAATTATGTCATGTTCCTCGACGGCGATTGCCGGTTGGCTGCGGGTTTTGTCGCTGCTGCAGTGGCCGTTATGGACACCGATCCGTCCTGCGCCATCGTCGTCGGCCACCTGGTCGAAGAGCAAAGCAAATCCTCCACCTATACACGCCTCAGCGACATCGAATGGTCGTCGGGCACCGGTGAAATTACCGATTTCGGCAATCTTGGCGGCATCATGCTTGCACGCATTGCCGATGTCCGTGCGGTCGGGGGCTTCAATGCGGCCATGATCGCTGGCGAGGATTCCGAACTCGGCGTGCGCTTGGCGCTCGCAGGACGGCGCATTGTGAAGATCGACGCACCGATGGCAACGCACCGCGCCGACATTGTCCGTTTCGGGCAATGGTGGCAGCGCTCGGTCCGCGCCGGGCAGGCGTTGACGCATCGATACCGGCTACACGGGCAATCGCGGCTTCAGGATTGCAAGCGCGCATATTGGAGCACGATCATATGGGGCGGGTCCATTCCTGTCGCGGCGCTGCTGCTGGCACCGGGCACAAGGGGTCTGTCGCTTCTGCTCTTCGCTGCCTATGGAGCGCTCATGGTCCGGATGATCGCACATTTTCGGCGCAGCGGCGCTTCGCTGGGCACAGCCGTAACCGCCGCGCTATTCGGAATCATCGCCAAATTCGCCAATTTCATCGGGCTGATCCGCTTTTTCCGCCATCAGCTTACAGGCAAAACCGTGTTGGTTGAGTATAAATGACAAAGGTCGGAATGCTCGGTGCGGGATATATCCTGCAGGCCCATGCCACCGCCGTTGCCGCGCTGCCGGATGCGACACTGACGATGGTGGCCGACGCCTCGCTCGGTCGCGCGCAAGCGGCGGCATCGCGTTACGGCTTTGCGCAAAGCGGCGGGTCGATTGGCGACATGGCCGCTTCGGACTGCGATGTGGTCCACATCCTGCTTCCCCCGGCGCTGCACCTCGATGCGGCGGCAACGCTCGTCAAAGCAGGTAAATCGGTATTTCTCGAAAAGCCGATGGGGCTCGACAGCGCCGCCTGCGATGCCTTGTGCGACCTTGCCGAGACACGCGGGCTGCGTGTCGGCGTCAATCATAATTTCCTGTTTGCCCCCAGCTACGAACGCTTGCGCGCACAAATCAAAGGCGGCGAAATCGGGCGGATCGACCAGATCCACGTCAACTGGCATTTCGGTCTGGCGCAGCTTCGCTATGGTCCGTTCGACAACTGGATGCTGGCCGATCCTGCCAATATAATTTTCGAACTCATGCCGCATCTGGCCGGCTTCCTGATCGATCTGGTCGGTGAGCCGGTCTTGTCGGCGGTGGCCGCAACCAATCCGGCGGCTCTGCCCGGTGGCGCAACCGTCTATCGTCACTGGACGATCGTCGGGCAGGCCGGAAATGCGAATATCGTTCTGTCGCTCTCGCTGACCGACGGTCATCCCGAACGCAGCCTTTATGTGCGCGGTCGCGGCGGCAGCGCGCGCCTCGATTTCGGGCGCGATTTCGGTGGGCTGAGCAAGACAGCGACCGACAATCCGATTTTCGATGCCCATGATGTAGCGGACACGGTCGGCAAGGCGTTGCGCGCCCAGGCCGCGACCGACCGGCGCCGGCGACTGCGCGCCGCGCTCGCCAAACGCCCCGACGCCAATCCGTTCGAGGAAAGCGTTTTCCGCAGCATCAACGCATTCTACGCAGGCGGCCTCGACGACCGCCACAATGGCCGTAACGGCGCCAAAGTCATTCGCCTGTGCGAGAATATCGTCGCAACGGCAACGCGATCCGCCCCGCGCGATACGGTGGCCCGAACCAGTGCAAAACCGTCGGCACCGACTGTTCTTGTGGTCGGCGGCACCGGCTTTATCGGTCGCAAACTTGTCGAAAAACTTGTTGCCCAGAACGTCGCCGTCCGTGTCCTGACCCGCGGCGCGCGGGCAGCGGCGATGCTTTTCGACGGCGTGGATGTCGATATTGTCGAAGGCGGACATGGCAATCCTGAAACCGCAAAGGCCGCGCTTGCCGGCATCGACACGGTTTATCACCTCGCCAAAACCGAAGGAAAGCGCTGGCAGGACTATCTCGACGGCGACGTCGCGCCGACCCGTGTGCTCGGCGAAGCGGCCGCCGCGGCAGGCGCAAAGCGGTTCATCTATACCGGCACCATCGATTCTTACGCATCGGCAGACCAACGCGCGACGATCGACAATGCGACGCCCGTCGATCCGGCGATTACGCGGCGCAACCATTATGCCCGGTCGAAGGCCGCGTGCGAGGCCGTGTTGCGGGCAATCCCCGGCCTGCCTCTTGTGATCATCCGCCCCGCCATCGTGATCGGCGAAGGCGCACCGCCAGCGCACCCTGGCGTGGCACGCTTCCCGTCCGAAACGCAGGTCGATTATTGGGGTGACGGCAGCAATTTCCTGCCGCTCGTGCTGGTTGACGACGTCGCCGAAGCGCTGGCACTGGCCCGCACGGCCGACGGCATCGAGGGCAAGGCGATGCTCGTCACCGGCCCACCGCTGATGACGGCGCAGGACTATGTGGCCGAACTCGCCAAGGCGATGGGCACGCGCATTACAGCAGCGCCGCGGCCTGCATGGCGCAACTGGTTTGCCGACTGGGTCAAGGAAGGCGCCAAAAATGCCGTTCGTCACCCCAACCGTCGCTGGCCGAGCCTGCATGATTGGGCAAGCAAGAGCCACCGCAGCCGCTATGACGCTGCCCAGACCGAAGCAGCGCTCGGGTGGGAACCGGTTCGCGACCGCGACACGTTGATCAAGCGCGGCATCGCCGACGCTGTCGAGGCGTATCTCGTTTGACCCCGCCCGCACTTGCCCCAACGCTCGCTTTTGTCACACCGTCCTACCCTGCCGATCTGGACCGCTGCGCGTTGCTGGTGGAATCGCTCGACCGCTTTGGTCCGACGTTCAAACATTACATCATTGTCGACCGCGCCGACATGCCCGCGTTCGCCCATCTGGCAAGCGCCCGGACGATTTTAATCGAAGCCGAAAGCATCATCGACAAACGCTTCATCCGAATCCCGTGGAAGGGAAGCAGCTGGTATAACTGGCGTGCTTTGCCGATGCGCGGTTGGATCAGCCAGCAGGTCTACAAATTGGCTGCAGTCAAGCTTTTGCCCGAAGACATCCTCGTCATGACCGATTCGGACACGACCTTCGTGCGGCCGTTCACAGTCGATAACTTCCTTGTCGACGGTAAAACCGGCTTGCTCGATGTCGATTACTGCGCCGGGATGGTCCCGACCTGGACCGGCGTTGCGACCAAAATGCTCGGTCTCAAGTCCGAACCTCCTCTTCGCGGCCACGTCGGCAATCTGATCGCCTGGCGACGCGAACATATCGTGGCGCTGCAAGCATTTATCGAAGCCACAACCGGCCTCCCGTGGCAAATCGCCATTGCCCGCCAGCGGACGTTTTCGGAATATATCCTCTACGGCATCTATATTCGGCAGGTGCTGGGCTACGATGCGTCGCACCATGTGCCGTCGACCCGTGCGCTGGTCAAGCAACCATGGGACTATGACCTGTCGTCACAAGCGGGGCTCAAGGCCTATTTCGATGCGATCGAACCCGACAATATCGCCATCATGATCCATTCGAAGGACGGCCTGCCCGTCAGCGCGGCGCGGCCACTTTTCGAAGC
>JAYUYR010000231.1:0-4396 GCA_043752405.1 Sphingomonas sp.
CATGCATGCCTTCGGCGATGTTGGGCGCGATTCTGGGCTGCTGCAATTCCAGCACAGCTGGGCGCCAGCGTATCGCAAGGGGCTGGCTAAGGATCTGTCGGCCTATTCACTGAACAATATGGCTGCACTCATGGGGCGGATGCAGCGAGGGCCAGCGCGAACGACCAAGATGCTGCCCGAAATGCCCTATGCATTCCATTTCGATGCCGGGCTTTATGCTGCGTTCCTGCGCAAGTTTGCCGTGGCGCGCGGGGTCGAGCGGATCGAGGGGAAGATCGCGACGGTCACGCGTAACGGCGAAAACGGCGATGTGGCGGCACTGGTCATGGAGAGCGATGCGACGGTTGCGGGTGATGTGTTCATCGATTGCACCGGCTTTCGCGGGCTGTTGATCGAACAGACGCTGGCGACGGGCTATGACGACTGGACGCACTGGTTGCCTTGCGACCGCGCGGTTGCGGTGCCATGTGAAAGGGCAGGTGACTTTACGCCCTACACACGGTCAACGGCGCGCACGGCGGGGTGGCAATGGCGCATTCCGTTGCAGCATCGGACCGGCAATGGTCATGTCTATTCAAGCGCACATATCAGCGAGGACGAAGCGACCGCGACGTTGCTGGCCAACCTCGACGGCACGCCGACCGCCGATCCGCGGCCGATCACGTTTACAACCGGAAAACGCAAGAAAATCTGGAACCGCAATGTTATCGCCGTCGGGCTGGCGAGCGGATTTATGGAACCGCTTGAATCAACGAGTATCCACCTGATCCAGAGCGCGATCTCGCGCATAATGAAAATGCTGCCTAACCGCCGGATCGCCGATGTCGAGCGGCGCGAATTCAATCGGCAAAGCGATTTTGAGTATGAGCGTATCCGCGATTTTCTGATACTGCATTACAAGGCGACAGCGCGCGACGACAGCGCGTTCTGGCGGCATTGTCGCGACATGGCAGTGCCCGAAACCTTGTCAGAAAAGATCGAACTGTTCCGCGCCAACGGCCATATTTTTCGCGAGCATGAAGAACTTTTCTCCGAAGTCGGCTGGCTGCAAGTGATGGTGGGACAGGGGATCATCCCCGAGGGCAACCATCCGATTGCCGATGCAATTTCGGACAACGATCTGTCTGAATATATGGAAACGCTTGCGCTGTTGAATGGCCGTGAGGCGGCACAGATGCCGTCTCATGCTGATTTTGTAGCGCAACATTGCCGGAGTATGATCCCGTGAAGAAGATATTGGCCACGATTGTCGCGCTGGCGCTTGCGACGCCTGGTGTGTCGCAAAGCTATCGCGACCGCCTGCCCGAAGATGAAGTCATGTATTTCATGCTGCCCGACCGGTTTGAAAATGGCGATACATCGAATGATCGTGGTGGGCTGAAGGGTGACCGGCTTAAAACCGGCTATGACCCCACGTCGAAGGGGTTTTTCAATGGCGGTGACCTGAAGGGGCTTACCGCGCGGCTCGGTTATCTGCAGGACATGGGCGTTACGGCAATCTGGCTCGGCCCCATTTTCAAAAACAAACCAGTGCAGGGCGCGCCCGGCAACGAGTCCGCCGGTTACCACGGTTACTGGGTTACCGACTTCACACAGGTCGATCCGCACCTCGGCACCAACGCCGATTTTCAAGCCTTTGTCGACGCGGCGCACGCACGCGGAATGAAGGTTTATATGGACATCATCGTCAATCACACAGCGGACGTCATCGCTTACAAGGAATGCCCCAACAGCAGTTGCACCTACCGCTCGCGCGCCGACTTCCCGTATCAACGGCGCGGCGGCCCGTCGGGTAAACCGATCAATCCCGGCTTTGCAGGCGACAAGGTGCGGACCGAGGAAAATTTCGCCAAGCTGACCGATCTAACTTTCGCCTACTTGCCTTTCATTCCGAAAGGTGAAGAGCGCGTCAAAATCCCCGCATGGCTCAACGACATGACGCTCTATCACCATCGCGGCAACACGACCTTCACCAACGAAAGCTCGACGATGGGCGATTTCGTCGGGCTCGACGATGTGATGACCGAACATCCGCGCGTGGTGCAGGGGATGATCGATATTTTCGGCGGCTGGATCGATCGTTACGGCATCGACGGCTTCCGCGTGGATACCGCCAAGCACGTGAATCCTGAATTCTGGCAGGCGTTCGTCCCCGCCATGGTTGCGCGGGCAAAGGCAAAGGGGATCCCCAATTTCCATATTTTCGGCGAGATCGGCGGGATTGGGCTCGAGCCGGGCAAGCTCGCCGTCCATACGCGCGTGGACGGTTTTCCGTCGGTGATCGACTTCGCGTTCCGGCAGGCCGTGATCAATACCGTTGGCGGCGCTGCTGCGACCGAACAGTTGGAGGAACTGTTTGCCGGTGATCCGCTGTATGAAGGCGGCGAGGTGGCAGCACGGATACAGCCGACGTTTATCAGCAATCACGACAACGGTCGTTTTGCGTATTACGTCCGGCAGGCATTCCCGAAAGCAACCGATGGTGAAATCCTGAAGCGCGTTATTCTGGGCCATGCAATGCTGCTGACGCTGCGCGGGGTGCCTGTGATCTATTCGGGTGATGAGCAGGGCTTTGCGGGCGATGGCGGTGATCAGGATGCGCGCGAGACTATGTTTGCGTCGAAAGTAGCATCGTATAACGACAATGACCTGGTGGGGACCGACGCAACGACGGCGCGGGCAAATTTCGTGACCAGCCACCCGATCTACCGCGCGCTGAGCGATATGGCGCGGTTGCGTGCTGCGGAACCTGCGTTGCGGCGAGGTGCACAAATGCTGCGCGCACGGCGCGACAAGCCGGGGCTGTTCGCGGTTTCGCGAACCCTTGACGGGCGTGAGGTGCTGGTGGCGTTCAATACGTCCACGACGCCGCTGGAGGCCAATGTCGAAGTTGGTATGCTGTCGTCGCACTTCACGTCGTTACGCGGTTCTTGCGCGCCGAGAGCATCAGCACCGGGCAGTGTGCGGGTAACCCTCGCACCGCTGGACTATATCGTATGTGCCGCCAAATGATCGACGTGGCGCGCGCGGTGGTGGCGGATGCAGCGCGCGAATGGTGGCGCGGGGCGGTCATCTACCAGGTTTATCCGCGCAGTTTTGCCGATTCCAACGGTGACGGCATCGGCGATCTGCCGGGAATTACCGGCAAGCTCGATTATGTCGCATCGTTGGGTGTTGACGCGGTTTGGATTTCGCCGTTCTTCACTTCGCCGATGAAGGATTTCGGATATGATGTGGCGGATTATTGCGACGTCGACCCCGTTTTCGGGACGCTGACCGATTTCGACGCGCTGATTGAGCGAGCGCATGCGCTGGGCCTGAAAGTCATTATAGACCAGGTTTATTCGCATACGTCGGACGCGCACGCCTGGTTCACCGAAAGCCGGTCGAGTCAGATCAACGCGAAGGCCGATTGGTATGTCTGGGCCGATGCCAAGGACGACGGATCGCCGCCGTCGAACTGGCAATCAGTGTTCGGTGGCCCGGCGTGGACGTGGGATGCACGGCGGCGACAATATTATATGCATAATTTTCTAAGTGCGCAGCCTCAGTTGAATGTTCATCACCCCGAAGTGCAGGCGGCCTTGCTCGATACTGCGCGGTTCTGGCTTGATCGCGGTGTCAACGGGTTCCGGCTCGATGCGCTGAACTTTGCGATGTTCGATCCGGTGTTCACCGACAATCCGCCGGCACGCCCGAGTAACAGCATCAAGACACGGCCATTCGATTATCAGGATCGTATTCACAACCAGTCGCATCCCGATATCCCCGGTTTCATCGAACGTATCCGCGCGCTGACCGACAGTTACCCCGGCACGTTCACCGTCGCTGAAGTCGGCGGAACAAGTGCGATTTCCGAAGCCGAGAAGAAGGCGTTCATCGCGGGCGAAACGCATTTGAACAGCGCTTACGGGTTCGAGTTTCTTTATGCCGAAACGCTAACGCCGGGACTGGTGCGCGAAACGGTCGAACGATGGCCCGAGAGCGATGGCTGGCCAAGCTGGGCATTTTCGAACCATGATGCGCCCCGTGCGCCGTCGCGCTGGTCAACGCCCGCTGACCGACCAGCGTTTACACGGATGGCTTTGCTCCTGTTACTGTGCCTGCGTGGTAATGTGTTCCTGTATCAGGGTGAGGAACTGGGCCTAACGCAGGTCGATATCGGCTTTACCCAATTGCAGGATCCCGAAGCTATTGCGAACTGGCCGTTGACACTCAGCCGTGACGGTGCGCGGACGCCGATGCCCTGGGCCGCCCACGATGCCAATGCGGGATTTACGACAGGTGAGCCTTGGTTACCGGTCGGGGCCGCCAATCATGCAGCGGCGGTCGATGTTCAGCGCGGTGATCCGCAATCGGTGCTCGCGCTGACGCAGAGGTTGGTTGCTTTTCGCCA
>JAYUYR010000232.1:0-4355 GCA_043752405.1 Sphingomonas sp.
ATTGCAACCTTATCCGTGCGTATAGCCAAGCCTTTTCGGCAGCGCGACGGGGCCATTGCCATCATGGAGGGTCAGGCCGGCGCCCGCGCCGAACGTCCCGATGCAGGTGGCGGGAACGGGGAGCGGGGCATCCGGGGGGGCTGCGAACAGGAGTTCGTAGTCGTCGCCTGCGGTGATTGCAGCCATGATTTCACCTGCGTGGGGGATGGTATCGAGGTCGATATCGAGGGCGAGATTGCTTGCGGTGGCCATACGCTGGGCATCGATCAGCAGTCCGTCGGAGATGTCCATCATCGCGTGGACGATGGGGGCGAGCGCTTGCCCTTCGCTGAGGCGGGGCATGGGGCAGCGGTAGGATTGGAGATATTCAGTAACGCCCGCCAAGCCAAGACCCGCAAGGCCGATGACCCCGCTGACGTAAAGCGCATCCCCCGCCTGTGCCCCCGACCGCGACGGCGCAATTGCGCTCCGCCCGATGGCCGTCAGCGACAGGACGCGCGGGCCGCGAACGGTATCGCCACCGAGCAACGGAACATCGAAATGGGCAAGTGCCTCGGTCAGCCCGGCAACGAACGCGCGGTCCCATTGTTCGTCGCCAAGAGGATAGCCGAGCAGAACCCCAAGCGGCACGGCACCCTTCGCCGCCAAATCCGACAGGTTTACCACCAATAATTTCCACGCGACGTCCCCGGGAGGATCGTCGGGCAGAAAATGCACATTTTCGACCAACATGTCATGCGTGAACACGAGATCGCCGAGCACTGCGGCGTCGTCGAGAAATCCGCGTGCCGCTGGATGTGTGGCGAGCGGGCGGAGCAGCGCTAGGAAATCGGCTTCGTTCATGACCAGCCCCTCTCCCCGCTCGGCTTTTCCGAGTCGACCCTCTCCCCTGTAGGGAGAGGGTAAGGGTCACCCATCACTCACCCGCTCGATGTCCGCGCCCACGGCGGACAGCTTTTCTTCGAGCCGTTCATAGCCGCGGTCGAGGTGATAGACCCGCTGCACTTGTGTCTCGCCCTTGGCGGCCAGCCCTGCGATGACGAGCGACATCGATGCGCGCAGGTCAGTGGCCATTACCGGGGCACCGAACATTTCCTTGACGCCGCGCACCACGGCGGATCGCCCGCGCACCTGAATATCGGCGCCCATTCGCGCCAATTCCGGCACGTGCATGTAACGGTTTTCGAAAATCGTCTCGGTCAACACACTCGCGCCGTCGGCCATGCACAGCATTGCCATGACTTGCGCCTGCATATCGGTGGCAAAGCCCGGATAAGGCGCGGTCGAAAGCGTCAGCGGACCGAGCCTGCCGTCCGATTTGATCCGGATGCTGTCTTTGTTTATCTCGACGGTGACGCCTGCTTCTTTGAGCGCGGCGAGCGTTGCGCCCATTTCGCTCGCGTCGGCACCCACCAGCTCGATCTCGCCGCCTGCAATCGCGACGGCGCAGGCATAGCTGCCCGCCTCGATCCGGTCGGGCATGACGGCATAGGTTGCCCCGTGCAGCCGGTCGCGCCCTTCGATCGTCAGCGTTTCGGTGCCCACCCCATCAATGCTCGCGCCCATCGCGATCAGGCAGCGGCACAGATCGACGATCTCGGGCTCGCGTGCGGCATTTTCGATGATGCACGTGCCCTTGGCGCGCACAGCCGTCATCAACGCATTTTCCGTGGCGCCGACCGACACGACGGGAAAGCGCATTGTTCCGCCGGGGACACGGCCACCGGGCGTCGAAACCTTCACGTAACCGGCAAGCATTTCGACGGTCGCGCCGAACGCTTCCAGTGCCTTCAGGTGCAAATCAATCGGGCGGTTGCCGATAGCACAGCCACCGGGGAGCGAGACTGTCGCTTCGCCCATCCGCGCGAGCATCGGCCCCAGGACAAGGATCGACGCCCGCATCTTGCGCACAATGTCATAGGGGGCAGTGGTCGCCGTCACGCGCTGTGCCCGCGCGGTCATCACACGGCCGAAATCCTCAGGCCGCGCGCCTTCGATCATCGTTGAAACACCGAGCTGATTGAGCAGATGCCCAAAACTGTCGACATCGGCAAGGCGCGGCAGGTTGCGCAGGGTTAGCGGCTCATCGGTCAGCAGCGCGCAGGGCAGCAGCGTCAACGCACTGTTCTTTGCCCCTGAAATAGGCAGACGCCCCGACAGGCGGTTGCCGCCTCTGATATGTATCCTGTCCATGGCGGGCTGCTTAACGGCTGCGGTGCGGTTCGTCCAACATGCCGGACAACAAATATGTCAGACGATATCGGCCCGAATTTGAACAGATTAGGCCTTCGCGGGCGTAGTGGAACCAATGTTCTTCATCAATGTTACCGTAATAGCCACAGTTGCGGTGGGGATATAAACCGATATGTTGCGGCCTGTGCACTTGACGGGTGAAGAAGCCGAGTTTCGACGAAAATCGCCGCGTAAGAATACCAATCTTGTCGCGCGGTTGCGAGTCTTGAGCACTCCCTATGAAATTAATATCCTTGATTTATCGGCGACAGGTTTTCGCTTTGACAGTGTTTATCGCTTTGCCGAGGGTTCGCGCTGCACATTGAAGATGGAAACGTTCGAGACTCTTGGCGCACAGATGGTCTGGGTGCGCGGTAGCATTGTAGGGTGCCTGTTCGAGCGGCCTCTGCATCCGTCGGTCGTTGATGCGATCGCCGCGCGACACCCGGGGCTTATCGAGCGCTAAACACGTCACTGCGGCTCAGGCCTTCTCCAGCGTACATTGCAGTGGATGCTGGTTGGTTTTGGCAAAATCCATCACTTGCGTGACTTTGGTCTCGGCGACTTCATAGCTGAAGATACCGCACACGCCGACTCCCTTTTGATGGACATGAAGCATCACTCGCGTTGCGTCTTCCATGCTCATCCGGAAAAAGCGTTGTAGACACAGGACGACGAATTCCATCGGCGTGTAATCGTCGTTTAGCATCAATACTTTATAGGGTGCGGGCTGTTTGGTGCGCGTGCGGGTGCGCGTCGCAACACCCACGCCGGTGCCGCCATCGTCATTCTTCCGTTCGTTCGCGCCTAGAATTTGCATGGCCTTACGATATGGCAAGGCGGGGTCGCGGGGCAAGCGTTTGCGTATAAAAAAAGGGGCGTGCCGGTTGCCCGGCACGCCCCTTTTCAAATTATAGCGCAACAGGCTTAGGCGGCGACGACCGACTTCACCTTTTCAGCCGCAACCGCATAACGGTTCTGCATGGGCTGAACGATTTCGCCGAGGAGCTTCATGTAGCTTTCAGCGAACTTCGATGCTTCGCCAACGAATGCGTCGAGGTTGCTCTTGGCAACTTCCGACTGAAGCGCGAAGAATTCGGTGGGCGACTTCACGGCAGCAAACTTCTTTGCGGTCGCATTGGCGTCTTCGATCGACTTGCGGCCATAGTCAGCCGAATACTTCGCAATTTCCTGCATGCCCTTGGCAGCGACACGACCCGAAGCGACGACCGCTTCGAGGTTGCCCTTCGAAAATTCCACCATTTCTTCGACGCCCTTCGAGCTCTTTTCCATAGCCGTCTTGGCGCGGGCCGAAACGTCACCGAACATTTCGGTGGCGCGTGCGGTAGCGTCGGCAGTCAGCTTCTGGGCGGTTTTCTGAACCTTATTGACGGTATCGTTCATGACTTTTCTTCCTTCTTTGATGAGGGGCGCCTTAATTGGTACCGTTTTAATGGTTGTCGATGCTTTACGGGCCGAAACAGCTTTCGCTGCGACCTTTGTCCGCTTCACGGTCTTGGCGGCCGGCTTGGCTGCGCGGGGCTTCGCAACGTCGGCTTTGATTGTAGCCGGTGCTGCGGTAGCGGGCTTGCGTGCCTCGGTTTTAGGAGCTTCGGTTTTATGTGCATCAGCTTTATGCGCTTCGGTTTTCGCAGGAGCGGGAGCAGCGGCGACAGGCTTTGACGCCGGCTCGGGCTTCACGTCAGAGTTGGGAACAATTTTATTCGAAACAGGTTCATCGACCACAATCGGCCTCCATAATATTTATGCTGCGTTGCAATATAAATGATCAGAAGCGGATTGCAAGAGGTTTTGTTGCAGTGCAGCATAAGTCCAGTGCAGCAGAGCCAGGCCTCTGAACTAGCGTGTTTTTACATAGCGTCCCGGCGCGTCTTCGATGGCTTTTAACGCGCCTTCGCCTGGGATCCGCGCACCGCTTGCGACGACATCGTCAATGCCGAACCCACGAATCCAGCTGATCCAATCGGGCCACCAGCTGCCCTGATGCTCGGCCGCCCCTGCGATGAAATCGTCGAGCGATGCAACGTCGCCGTCATTGGTCCAATGCTGATATTTCATTGCGGCTGGCGGATTGACGACGCCCGCAATATGCCCTGACCCTG
>JAYUYR010000233.1:0-10757 GCA_043752405.1 Sphingomonas sp.
CCCTCGAACTGCAAGCGTGCGAGGCGTTCGTAGGTGCCGCCCGAGCGGCTGAGATTGTCATGGGTGCCCTGCTCGACGATACGGCCGTCTTCCATGACAATTATGCGGTCGGCGGCGCGCACGGTGGCGAGGCGGTGCGCGATGACAATGGTCGTGCGGTTGGCCATCAGCCGTTCGAGCGCATCCTGAACAAGCCGTTCGCTTTCAGCATCGAGGGCGGAGGTTGCCTCGTCGAGTAGCAGGATCGGCGCATCGCGGAGGATAGCACGGGCAATCGCCATGCGCTGGCGCTGGCCGCCCGACAGCCGCGCCCCATTTTCGCCCATGAACGTGTCGAGGCCGTCGGGGAGCTTGCGCAGAAACTCGGATGCATTGGCTGCATCGGCAGCCGCCCACAGCGCAGCATCGTCGCTTTCCCAATGGCCGTAGCGGAGATTATCGCGCGCCGAAGCTGCGAAAATCACAGTCTCCTGCGGTACCATCGCAACGCGCTGGCGGATCCATTTGGGATCAGTCGTGGGCAGAGCGACCCCATCGATGCTGACAGTGCCCGAGGTGGGATCGTAGAACCGCTGGATAAGCTGGAACAAGGTCGATTTGCCCGCGCCCGACGGACCAACGACCGCCACCGTCTCACCAGGTTCGATATGCAGCGTAAAATCGCTCAGCGCACTGACGTCCTGACGCGTCGGGTATTTGAAGACGACATGGTCGAACGCAACACGGCCCTGCGCGGGTTCGGGCAGGGGAACGGGATTGGCGGGCGCAGCAATGCCCGGCTGTTCCTGAAGCAGTTCGCCCAGCCGCGCCGCGGCCCCTGCACCGCGCAAAAGGTCGCCGTACACTTCGGTCAGTGATCCGAACGCACCTGCAACCAAGCCGCTGGTGATAACGAAGGCGGCAATCGCGCCACCGGTCATGCGGCCCGCCTGAACGTCGATCGCCCCTTCCCACAGGATCATGACGACCGACCCAAACAGCATCAGAATTACCGCAGCGGTCATAATCGAACGTAAGCGGATGCGGCGTTGCGCGGTTTCAAAGGTTGCTTCGGATGCGGCGCGGATACGGCCCGCTTCGCGCGTTTCTTGTCCAAAAGCCTGGACCACTTTCATCGCGCCGAGAATCTCGCTGGCGGTGGAGCCAACATCGGCAATACGGTCCTGCGACTTCCTCGACAATGTCCTGAGCTTGCTTCCGATAAAGACGATCGGGAGGATAACCACAGGGATTCCGATGACCAACATGCCCGCCAGTTTGGGCGACAAGATGAACATATAGATCAGCCCGCCCGTACCAGTAAGCAGGTTGCGGAGCGCGACCGACAGCGTGGTGCCGACAATCTGTTCGATAATCGACGTATCGGCAGTCAACCGTGACGAGATTTCCGAAGGCCGGTTTTCTTCGAAATAGCTTGGCGACAAGCGCAGCAGATTCTCCTGAACCGCGATGCGGAAGTCGGCCACAACGCGTTCGCCGAGCCACGAAACGAAGTAAAAGCGCAGCGCGGTCGCGAGCGACAGCACCGTGACGACGCCGAGCAACAGGCGGAACCCAAAGCCAATGTCGCCGCTGGTATCGCTAAATCCCTGATCGATCACGATGTTGAATCCCATCGGGATTGAGATCGTGGTTGCCGATGCAAGCGCTAGCGCGATCAGCGCGCAGACGATGCGTCCGGGATACCGTGCCGCGAATTGAAACACGAGACGAAGGTTGCCGATTTTGCGATTGCCGTTGGGCTTGGAAGGATTAGTGGCCACATCGCGCGCCTAGCAGCGTTGCAGAGCTGCGGCAAATGATGCGTTGCAACATAAGATGAATTGGTCATAACCTGTCCAGACAAACATCGGGGGGGCCTGTCGCCTTGCTTTATAACGCCTATGAAATGCAGCGCAGCTGGCTCGCGGGGGCGAGTGCGCTGGCCAATATGAGTGCCGAACTCCTGCAATCGCCGGGTCATCCGATGAGCTATTTCGGGGGCGGGCCCGTAATGGCGTCTGCGCTCGAAGTGTTTGCCCATGCCGCCGCGCCGCGCGGAAAACCTGCGTTCGGCTTCACATCGACAGTCGTCGATGGTGTCGAGATTGCCGTGCACGAGGAAATCGTCCTCCAAATGCCGTTCGGGCAGTTGAAGCGCTTCGTGAAGGAAGGCGTCGAGGGTGCGCCGCGCCTGCTGATCGTCGCGCCGATGTCGGGCCATTTCGCAACGCTGCTGCGCGGGACTGTCGAGCGCATGCTGCCGAAGCATGATGTTTACATCACCGACTGGCGCGATGCACGCGAGGTGCCGTTGTCCGACGGGCGGTTCGATCTGGATGACTATATCGACTATCTGGTCGCATTCATGGAAAAGATCGGGCCGGATGCGCATATGCTTGCCGTCTGCCAGCCGTCGGTGCCCTGCTATGCCATGGCGTGCCTGATGTCGGCGGAGAAACACCCGTGTCGTCCGAAAACGCTGACCATGATGGGCGGGCCGATCGACACGCGCGAGGCTCCGACGAGCGTTAACGACGTCGCGACTGAACGGCCGCATGCATGGTTTGTCCAGAACGCTATTCAAACCGTGCCGTTCATGTATCCAGGCGCAGGCCGCAAGGTTTATCCGGGCTTCCTGCAGCTCACCGGCTTCCTCGCAATGAACCTTGGCAGCCACATGCAGAGCCATTTTGCTATGTTCAAGGATTTGGTCAAAGGCGATGATGACGCTGCCGACGCAACCAAAGAGTTCTACGAGGAATATCGTAGCGTCTGTGACATGACCGCCGAGTTTTATCTGCAAACGATAACGACGGTGTTCCAGGACCACAGCCTGCCCAAGGGTACGATGATGCATCGCGGCGGGCACATAGATCCTGCCGTGATCACTGATATTGCGATTCTGGCGATCGAGGGCGAACGCGACGATATTTCAGGGCTGGGCCAGACCAGGGCCGCGCTCAAGATTTCAACCGGATTGCCCGAAGCAATGAAGAAATACCATGTGGCCGAAGGCGCTGGGCACTACGGCATATTCAATGGGTCGAAATGGCGAAACGGTGTGGCACCCGTGGTCGAAGACTGGATCGCGCGCCACACCTGATTTCAATTACAGGACGACCTCTACAGGACCACTTCGGCGACTTTGTCTTTATATTCTTCCTTCGGATCGATGCCGATAAGCATTTTGATGCCGGCAACGATGCTTGAGGCGTCGATCCAGATTTCAGCTTTTTCGGCGTCGAGGCGAATCAACGCGATCTTGGGATCATCCTTGCCTTCAAACCAGGCAGCGACAAACGGGTTCCAGAGGCGGTCGATGATCGCTCGGTCCTGAGTCGTTGACAGGTCGCCGTGGATTGTAGCCCAGACATCATGCCCTTTTGACACGAAATGCGCCATAGCGCGCGAACTCGTTCCGATCTGACCGTAAAGCGCGTTATCGGTCGACGTAAAGAACCAGATCGGCCCGCCTTCGTCGCTTTCCGTCTGTGCGGTCATCGGACGGGCATGGCCGTCATCGCCTTCGGCCAAGCCAAGGAACATCGTCCGGTCGGACTTCAGCGCTTTCCAGAATTTCGACTTGATCTTTGCATCATCGCTCACGGTTGCATCTCCTGATTTGGTTCAGGAGTGCAACCGTGATGGACGGGGAGAGGTTCCCTTAAAGAACCTCGAACAATCCCGCAGCACCCATTCCGCCGCCGACGCACATCGTGACGACGACATATTTTGCCCCGCGGCGTTTGCCTTCGATAAGGGCGTGGCCGGTCATCCGTGCGCCGCTCATTCCGTAAGGGTGGCCAACCGAAATCGCGCCGCCATTGACGTTGAGCAGGTCCATGGGAATGCCTAGCTTGTCGGCGCAATAAAGGACCTGGACGGCGAAGGCTTCGTTGAGTTCCCACAAGCCGATATCGTCCATTTTCAGGTTGAAGCGTTCTAACAGCTTGGGGATGGCAAACACGGGGCCAATGCCCATTTCGTCGGGATCGGTGCCTGCGACCGCCATGCCGACATAACGACCGAGCGGAGTCAGGCCCTTCTTCGACGCGACCGATGCTTCCATGATGACCGATGCCGACGCACCGTCGCTAAGCTGAGACGCGTTGCCGGCCGTGATTACCTTGTCTGGGCCGAGGACGGGGCCGAGCGACTTCAGGCCGTCCAGTGTCGTGTCGGCACGGTTGCCTTCGTCCTTGGTCAGCGTGACTTCCTTGTGCGTGACTTCCTTGGTTTCCTTGTTGGTGACAGCCATTGTCGCCGTTACGGGGACGATTTCGTCATCGAACTTGCCTGCGGCCTGAGCGGCAGCCGTGCGCTGTTGTGACTGGAGCGCATATTCGTCTTGCCGGTCGCGGCTGATGCCGTAACGCGCCGCCACGATTTCGGCGGTCTGGAGCATCGGCATGTAGATGCTGGGCGCCATCGCGACGAGTTCAGGGTCGCCGCCCACGCGCATTTGCGGCGTCTGCACCATGCTGATCGATTCGACGCCGCCGCCGATGCAGATGTCCATGTTGTCGACGATGACCTGCTTGGCAGCCGTTGCGATGGCCATAAGGCCCGAGGCGCACTGGCGATCGACCGACATGCCGCTGACACTGATTGGAAGACCGGCGCGAAGCAGTGACGTGCGGGCGATGTTGCCGCCCTGAACACCCTGTTGCAGGGCTGCACCGAGGATCACGTCCTGAACTTCGGCACCGTCGATCCCGGCGCGCTCGACGGCGGCCTTGATCGCGTGGCTGGCCAGTGTGGGCGAGGGCAGGTTGTTGAACGCGCCGCGATAAGCACGGCCGATCGGGGTGCGGGCGGTGGATACGATGACGGCGTCGCGCATGTTGTTAAACTCCTGACTAAATGAAAAACTGGGAAATCCACTCGGCGATCAGGGCGGGTTTGTCTTCGCCTTCGATCTCGAGGGTGTATTCGGTGGTCTGCTGATATTGGCCGGGGCGTTTCTCTTCGATCTCAAGCAGTTTGAAATGGCCACGAACGCGCTTGCCACTGCGAACGGGGGCAAGGAAGCGGGTCTTGTTGCCACCATAGTTCACCCCCATCTTGATCCCGTCCATGCGTGGCATGTCAGTTTTCTGGGTCAGGAGGGGCAGCAATGAGAGCGTGAGGAATCCGTGCGCGATCGTTCCCCCGAACGGCGTCATTTTTGCCATTTCCGAGTTTACATGAATGAACTGGTGATCGCCGGTGGCGTCAGCAAATTTGTCGATCATCGTTTGATCGACAGTCAGCCATTCGGAAACGCCGACAACCGTACCGGTCATTGCCTTCAATTCGTCGAAGGAGACGACAGCCATAGTGCATTCCTCGCGCAATAATATTACAAGACGACGAGTCCCGTGCGGCATACTTTACGTCCGCGTCAACTGCCGAGTCAAAAGTCATGTATGCCGCAACGTCCGATTTCCCCCGATTGCACCGCGCACCCGAACCTGAGGTGCTCAAATCTCTTTTGGAACGCGCGCGGGTAAGCGCTGATGAGCGTTCGCGGATCGTAACACGCGGGACGGTCATGCTCGCCGATCTGCGCGCGGCGCAATCGAGCGGGTGGGTGAACCAGTTTCTTCAGGAATATCGGCTGAACACGTCCGAAGGCGTGGCGCTGCTGTCGCTCGCCGAAGCGTTTCTGCGCGTGCCTGACCCCGAAACGGCGGATGCGCTGATCGCCGACAAACTGGGCGATGCCGACTGGAAAGCGCACGCGGGGAAGTCCGCATCGGGGCTGGTCAATGTGGGCACTTGGGGGCTGGTGATCGGGCGCGCACTGGTGTCCGAGAAGGAAGAGGCAGGTGTTCTCCGGCGGCTGATTGCGCGGGCGGGCGAGCCGTTTGTCCGGCAAGCGGTCGGGCAGGCGATGAAGATGATGGGCGAGATCTTCGTCATGGGCCGCACGATTGACGAAGCCACCAAGCGGATGACGAAGCCCGAGAACAAGGGCTTCACGGCGAGTTTCGACATGCTGGGCGAAGCGGCGCGGACCTATCCCGACGGGCAGCGTTACCTGAAATCCTATGCCGATGCGATTGCGTCGGTGGGCGCGAACCCGGCGGCGGGGCATTCGATTTCGGTCAAGCTGTCGGCACTGCATCCACGGTATGAGGTCGCGCATTGGGAGAAATGTGTGCCCAAGCTGATTGCCATGGTTGAGGGTTTGGCGGTTCAGGCGGCGGGGGCGGGAATTGCGCTGACCATCGATGCCGAGGAGTCCGAGCGGCTCGAGATGAGCCTGTCGATCATTGAGGCTGTGGCGGAGCTGCCGGTGTTGAAATGCTGGGACGGGCTTGGCATGGCAGTGCAAGCCTACGGCAAGCGCGCGCGGCCTGTTATCGCGTGGGCCGATGAACTCGGGGTACGAACTGGTCGACGGATCGCGGCGCGGCTGGTCAAGGGGGCCTATTGGGACAGCGAGATCAAGCGGACGCAGGAAGCGGGACTTTCCGATTACCCCTTGTTCACGCGCAAGGCGGCGACTGACGTTAGTTACATGGCAGTATCGCGGGACATGCTGGCGGCGAAGAATATCTATCCGGCGTTCGCGACGCATAATGCGCTCACGGTGGCAACGATCCTCAAGTGGGCAGGGGACAACCGCGATTTCGAATTTCAGCGGCTGCACGGAATGGGTGAGGGGCTGTATGAGCGGTTGGTGCGCGAGGATGGCTATCAGTGCCGCATTTATGCGCCGGTGGGCGGGCACCGTGATCTGCTGGCGTATCTGGTACGACGCTTGCTGGAAAATGGCGCGAATTCCAGTTTCGTGCACCAGTTGGCGGACGAGAATTTGAGCGATGAGGATTTGCTGGCCGATCCCGTGGCGAAGATCGCGGCGGTAGGCGGGGCGCGGCATCCGTCGATATCGCTCCCAGCGGATTTGTTCGGCGAACGGCAAAATTCTCAAGGCATTGATTTGCAGGATCGCGCCACCCTTGCGGAAACCGTGCATTCCCTTCGTGCCTTCGTGCCTTCGCGTGAATTTGCAAATGTCACACGAAGGCACGAAGGCGCGAAGGAAGCCGTGACTGACGCACAGACTGCTTTTCCGGCCTGGACTTTGGTGCCGTTGGAAAGCCGCTGTGCGGCGGTGGAGCGGCTGGCGGATTTGCTTGAGGTGAACCGGCCTGAACTGATGGCGATCCTTGTCGACGAGGCGAAGAAGACGATCCCCGATGCGCTGGGCGAAGTGCGCGAGGCGGTGGACTTCTGCCGCTATTATGCGGCGCAGGCGCGCGATGGGTTGGTGGCGGTCGAGCTGCCCGGCCCGACCGGCGAGCGCAATGTGTTGCGGATGGAGGGACGTGGGGTATGGGCGTGCATAGCGCCCTGGAACTTCCCGTTGGCGATTTTTCTGGGGCAGGTCGCAGCCGCACTGGTGACGGGGAACACGGTGGTAGCAAAGCCTGCACCACAGACGCCGCGCATTGCTGCGCGGGCGGTGGAATTGGCGCATGAGGCGGGCGTCCCGGAGGATGCGCTGGTTTTGCTGGTTGGTGGGCCGGAAGTGGGGGCCGAATTGGTGGCGGACGTGCGCGTGGCGGGGGTGGCGTTTACGGGGTCAACTGTCACTGCAAAACGCATTGCGCGGACCCTTCTAGAGGATGACGCGCGGCCAATCGTCCCGCTGATTGCGGAAACCGGCGGAATTAATGCAATGATTGTTGATTCCACGGCGCTGACCGAGCAGGTTGTGGCGGATGCCGTAACGTCAGCTTTCAAGTCGGCGGGCCAGCGCTGTTCGGCGTTGCGGTTATTGCTGGTCCAAGAGGATGTCGCGGCAAAAACACTCGAAATGCTCGCCGGAGCGATGGACACGCTGGTGCTGGGTGATCCGGCGGATCCGGCGACCGATGTGGGGCCGGTGATCGATGACGCGGCCTATGCGCGGTTGATGGATTATCGGGACGCGAAGAAAGCCGATTGGGTTCACACAGTCGAAGGGAAGGGCGCGCATATCGTCCCGCCAACGATCATCCGGCTGAACTCTATCGAAGACATTACGCAGGAATGGTTCGGCCCGATTTTGCATGTCGCGACTTGGAAGGCGGGCGCGCTGGAGGCGACTGTTGCGAAAATGAATGCCAAGGGTTTCGGGCTGACGATGGGCCTGCACAGCCGCATCGCGCGCAATGCCGAGACGGTCGAGGCGATGGCGAAGGTCGGCAATCTTTACGTCAACCGATCAATGATCGGGGCCATCGTGGGAAGCCAGCCGTTCGGCGGCGAAGGCTTGTCGGGCACGGGCCCCAAGGCGGGCGGGCAGCATTACCTGTCGCGCTTCTGTGTCGAGCGGGTGACATCGACCGACACGACCAGCGCAGGCGGCAATGCAAGTCTGCTATCGCTGGATGACGTTGGCCTTTGACGGGTCGGCCATTGACGGGTCGGCAAACGGTATGATGTAAGTCCCGTCGGGTGCCGCGGTGAACGCTGTCTGCGTCGGATAGGCAAACTGGATGCCGAGTTCGGCGAAGCGCCGAAGGATCGCGATGTTGACCTGATGCTGTGTTGAAAACACGACTTCATAGTCTTCGGAATGCACATCATATTGAAGCTCGATGTCGAGGGTCGAGGCGCCGAAATTGACCAGGCCGCAACGCACGAGCGTCACCTTGTCGCAGGCTTCGACGATGCCGTGCAAGATATCCGGCAGTTGTTCGAGAATGTCGACGCGCGTCTGGTAGGTCAGTCCCAGCGTCCGCACGATACGCCGCCGGTCGAGCCGGGCAAGATTGTGGATTTCCTTTTCGAGCAACTGCTTGTTGGCAAGAATGACCTGCTCGCCTGTGAGCGCGCGGATACGCGTTGATTTGAGGCCGATTTCCTCGACCGTACCCTGCATCGCGTCGACCCGGATTGCGTCGCCCTTGCGGAACGGCCGGTCGAAAAGGATCGCAAGGGCGGCGAACAGATCGGCAAAGATGCCCTGCGCCGCCAAACCGATGGCGATGCCGCCGACGCCGAGCCCTGCGATAAGGCCGGTAACGTTCACACCGAGGTTGGAGAGGATGAGAATCATCGCAATCGCAAACAGGACGACAGTGACGAGCAGGCGGATGATGCCGAGCGCACTCGACCAACCGATATGGCCATCGTCGCCGGCCGCTCGGTGTTCGACGAGGCCCAATATGATTTCGCGCGCGAACACCGCCGCTTGCAAAGTGACGGCTATGACAAACAGGAAATAGATTGTTTTCGTCAGGTCTTCGGGGGCGTGGGCGTAAGTTGCGACAACTTGAAGCGCGACAGCGGCGATGAACCAGAACCGGGTTTTGGCAAAAGCGCCACCGATAATACGGGGCAAGTGACTATGCGTGTTACGTTTGCGCGCAAGGCGGCTGCCGATCCATTTTGCGCCGAGCAGGACCGACACGACAACCGCGGCAATGACCAGAGCGATGACGATCTGGACCGTGTGCTGTGTTACCCAGGTGACGCTGTCGGTCCAGAGCGCGTCAAGGCGCATGTCAAGACTGAGCGGCGGAGCCTGCGTTCCGTTTGATTGGCTATTCATCAAGCGGCGTTGGACAGATCCCGTGCGCCCGCGTCAAGCATGTCGATCAGCGCGCGTTCGGTGCCGGTCAGCCAGCGCGTCTTGCGCGGCAGTCGGTTATCGGCACGTTCGATCGTCACCAGATCGAGCACGAGCGGGTGAACGTAGGATTTGCGAGCGATCGTCGGCGTGTTGCCCAATGCTTGCGCAACGGGCTCAAGGACGTCGATCAGTTTCAGCGTCGTGTTCGACCGCGATGCCGTGAGCACCTGTTCCAAGGCAATAACGCTCGCCCCCCAGGTCCGGAAATGCTTGGCGCTGAAATCGTCGCCCATCGCCTCGCGGATATAGGCGTTGACGTCGGCCGAGCCGATGGGGCGGGCTTCGCCACTGTCGTCGAGATACTGAAACAGCTGCTGACCGGGCAGATCGTGGACCTTGCGAACAACGCGGAGCAAGCCCTTATCGCTGATCGCCAATTTACGCATGATGCCCGACTTGGCGCGGTATTCCAGGCTCAAGGTACTGCCCGATATCCGCGCATGGCGGGTGCGCAGCGTGGTCGCGCCGAAACTCTTGTTGTCGCGGGCATAGGCTTCATTCCCGACCCGCAAGCGGGCAACGTCGAGCAGGCGGACGATGGCCGCAATCACCGTAGCCCGTTCAGTCGGTTTGCCCGCAAGGTCAGTCTCGACGCGGGCTCTCAACAGCGGGAGCGCACGGCCGAAATCGGCGCAACGGTCATATTTTGCGGCATCCTGTTTCGACCGGAAATCAGGGTGATAACGATATTGCCGTCGCCCGCGTGCGTCATATCCAATCGCTTGGATATGACCGTCCGGGCTGGGGCAATACCAGCTATCGACGTAGGCTGGTGGCAGCGCGATCCGGTTGAGGCGCTCGATTTCGGCGCGGTCGGCGATGCGCGTGCCCTCTGCATCGCGGTAAGTCCAACCGGTGCCGGCCTTGTGGCGGGTAATACCGGGCATTTCGGGGTCGACAAAGACAAGTTGCATCGCCGTCAAACCGGTATAGCGGCCGATCTGTTCCCGCCAAAGGGCTGTTGGTCGGCGTCGCGGGCTTTGCGCCGCGCATAGGTGTCGAGGCCGATCTGCAATCCGACGAGCATATAGACGAACGGCTGAAATGCGATGCCGACGAACAATGAGCCGATAAGATAGATGAAATGCCCCTGCTGCAGGGCGTTGGCTAGGCTGCCGATCCATTCGGACCCGTCGCGGTTCCGGTAGCGGGCGCGCAGGATCTC
>JAYUYR010000234.1:0-4354 GCA_043752405.1 Sphingomonas sp.
CGTCGCCTGCATAGGAATAGGGATTTCGCCGCCTGCAAGGAAGCTCGCCGTTTCGCCTGAAAGTGCTGTCAGGTTCGGTTGAGCCAGCGTGGTCACCAAACCATCGGTTTCGGCAAGATCAAGTGCCGAAGCGACATCAAGACCAAACAAACGACCGAGGAAGCCAAGCGACGTCTTGCCTGCGCCGAGCGCGAGATTCTTGAAATCGCCGACGGTCGCCCCCTGAGTAATAAACTGCCCGGTTTTAGGATCGAATGGCAGCTTTAGTGTGCCGGCTGGCAAGCCATAAATCGACGACGCATCCAGCTGGGGCAAGCCCGAGAGATTCTGTGTGCCAATCGTGCCGAAGTTGCGACCCTGTGCCAAACCGAAGTTGAAACCGCCGGTCGTGTCACGAGTCATCAGATTGACGCCGATTTCCTTGATGAGCGAGCGGCTGACTTCAGCGATGCGCACTTGCAGGTTGACTTGCAACGGGGTTGCGGCTCGGAGGCGCGAGATTACCTGCATACCGTCGCCAACGAAAGCCGTGACGAGCCGCTCAGCTTCGGCACTGTCTTCGGGACCGGCAACAGTTCCCGTCAACAAAACGAGGCCGTTCATTGGGGTGACCTGAATCACCGCATCAGGCATGGCAAGCTTGAGCATTTGGTCGAGCGAGTTCGAATTCTTGCCAACGCGGACGTTGGTCGAATAGACGACAGTGCCGTTTTTAGTGGTCGCATAGACCGATGCCTCACCCGACGACTTGCCAAAGATGTAGAGTTGGGTCGGTGACCGCACCTGGACATCGGCAACCTTTTCATTCGACACAAAAAGATCGGTCATCGGTGACGGCAGGTTGACGAGTTGGCCACGCCCTTCGGACAGGACAGTTTCACCGCTTGGGCGTTGGATGCCAGCGGGCAAGCGCGGTGCAACGCGGGCGGCTTGCGCCTTGGCACGATAGCTTTTGCCGGGTTTAGCCGTCGCTGGCGTCCCCAGTGTCAGCGCGACGCCAATCACGACAGCGAGCGGACGTGTTAGAATTTTTGTCTTGGACTGCATGTTACTTGCCCCCCACCGACACTTCGGTGACATTGTTTCCCCGTGCGACGCGGACGACCGGGCCCTTTGGCGCCGGACCGCCGAATGAATTTACGGTCACTGATGCGGCAGGTGCCGCGGTCGATGCGCTTTGACTGGGCACCGTGCGGCGCTGGAACCGCGACACGTCGGCGCCGGTGACATAAGTGGTATCCGTATCGGTTGGACGCGACGCGATAGCGACCAGCGCGTTCTTGTTGTCTTTAGGATTAATGCCGGTTGGTACCGACACCTCGCCTGCCGCAATGGCGCGGTCGAGTTCGGCGGTGTTGTCCGCAATTGAGCGCAAGCTAAGCGAAAGGTCGCCAATCTTTTGCGAAACTGCAATCTTTTCGGCAATGCGCGGCGTGACTTCGAGAGTGACGGTATTGAAAACAACAACCGTGCGATTGCCCTTTTCGTCTTCAGACGTCGTGCGCTGGTCAGTGGCCAGGACACGAAGGTTGCGCACGATGGTTTCGGACGTCTTGAGCGTCGTACCGGTGTCGGCGCCGCTGATCGTTTGGCTCAATACGAGGTCAACGCGGTCGCCGGGAAAGGCAAAGCCTGCGACACCGCTGGCGGCCGAGACGACAATCGAAACAGCACGCATGCCCGGTCCGAGGGCAGCAGCGATGAAGCCACGATCACCCGGCTTGACCAGCGAACCCTGCGTGACCGGCTGGCCGGCAGAGACAGCGTTGCGGACGACTGTGCCGGCAAGTGCCTGCGGCTCAGCGGTACCCTTCAGATAATAAGCGTTCTGAATCAACTCCTTGGGCCATGGCTGGTAGCGGAAGCTATCAACGCCAATGATAGTGCCGACAGGCAGCGCGCGGGTCGCCACGAGCACTTCGGGACCGGTTGCCACGCTGGCCGTGGCTTGGGCGGTTGGTGCTGCCGATTGGCCGAACATGTTCTTGGCCATCACGGCAGTGATTGCAGCGATGACAAGCGCGCCAACGAGAAGGGCGATCTTTTTTGGCTCCATGACGTGAAGGCGCCTCCAAGCGCGGCTCATTGAGTACGACCCTCGTTATGCAGGGCAGTGGTTAAAATATCGTTTGGAAGATGACCCAAAGCCCCGCGGCTGAAATTGCGATACCGTATGGGATCTCGGGGCGGCCGGGCTTCCGAGTAAGCTTGTGGTGCAGGAGCATGGCGAGTGTCAGCGCACCACCTAGAATCGACATGACCAGCAACAGCGTGAGCATCGACCCGATAGGGAACCAAAGGCCCAGTGCCGCGATGAGTTTGACATCACCGCCGCCCATCGCCCCCATCGCGAAAAAGGCGAGAAACACGACAAAAAGACTTACCGCGAGGATCAGCTGCACGCCGACGTTGGGCCACAGTGCATAATCATTTGCCCACCAGAGCAAAGGTGCCGCGAGCGCAATTCCACCGGTCAGCCAGTTTTTAATGAGGCGTTCCCGCCAGTCGCCGACGGCAGCGACGACCAGGGCCAGCGCGAGCGCGCCAAGCAGCGCACGTGTCAAGAATATGGTTTCCATGTCTTTAAGCCCTAGACGAGTAGCCTTGCCAAATCGTAACCATCGGTTCGCATGACATTCGACCGCCGTTCCATTCCCGCCAATGCCGGTTTTTCCGTCGTGCGCGCAACCGATGGGTGGGCGCTGCGGATTTACGAACAGCGCGTCACAAACTCAGCTCGCGGTTCAATTCTGTGGCTTGGCGGACGCGGCGATATTGTCGAGAAATATCTTGAAACGCTTGATGCGTGGTCGCAGGCAGGCTGGGCTATCACCAGCCTTGACTGGCGGGGGCAGGGCGGATCGGGCCGGACTAGTGGTAATCCGCACGTTGGGCATATCGATGACTATACAATCTGGATCGATGATCTGGCGGCGTTTTATGCCGACTGGGCAATGCGCTCTCCGGGGCCGCATATCGTCATGGGACATTCGATGGGCGGGCACCTGGTCCTGCGCGCGCTCGCCGACAAGAGGATCACGCCCGATAAAGTTGTGCTCGTGGCACCGATGCTGGGTTTCGAGACCGGTATCCTGCCGTTTGCGGTCGCGAATTTCGCTGTGCAATTGATGGCCTGGGCGAGCAGCGAGCTGAAACCGGCGTGGAAGCATAATGAAAAGCCGTCGCCGCCAAACGCGTCGCGGCAAGCCTATCTGACGCACGATCTCGACCGTTATGCCGACGAGCTGTGGTGGAAAGAGAAAGACCCGTCGCTCACGCTCGGCCCGCCTAGCTGGCGCTGGCTGTCGGCCGCCTACAAATCGATTGCGTGTCTGAACAAGGCCAATGCTGTCGAGCATATCGTGGTGCCGATGCTGATCCTGTGCGCCGAGCATGACCAGCTTGTTAGCCCGAAAGCGATACACAATTTTGCTGCGCGGTTGCCGAGTGCGACGCTGGTTGTTTTCGGAGAGGAAAGTGCCCACGAAATTTTACGCGAAGCCGACGGTCCGCGTAACCGAGCGCTGGCTTCTATCGAGGAATTTCTGGAGTAACTATGGTCGATTTTGCAGTAATTGGCGGCGGTATAGCCGGCGCGAGTGTAGCGGCAGAACTGGCGCCTTATGCGTCGGTCGTCCTGTTAGAGGCAGAGGATGTGCCCGGTTATCATTCGACCGGGCGGTCGGCTGCATTCTGGCACGAAACCCTCGGCGGGCCGCTAGTGCAGCCGTTGAGCAAAGCATCGCTCGAGCCATTGCAAGCTGGCGGATTCCTGACCCCGCGCACGTCGCTGAATGTGGCCGAAGCCAAGAATATCGGCCTCCTCGACACACTGGAGGCAAAGTTCGCCGGAACCGGCGCGCAATTGCGGCGACTTGATTACGAAGGCATTTGCTCTTTCGTCCCCCGCGCCAAGCCGGTTCTGGTCAGCGGTGTGCTCGAAGTCGATTGCGCAGACATTGATGTTGGCGGTCTGCTCAATCATTATCTCGCCACGTTCCGCCGCGCGGGTGGCGAAGTGATGACCGATTTCAGGGTCGATACGATCAGTCGGAGTGCGGATGGCTGGTCCATATCAGGCAATGGCAAGACCTTGGACGCGCGCGTCGTCGTCAATGCCGCCGGGGCGTGGGCGGATGTCGTCGCAAGCCTTGCGGGCGCGCAGCCACTCGGCCTGCAACCCAAACGCCGCACCATCGCGCAGGTGCGTGTCGATGGCGACGACGTGCCGCACGATCTGCCGCTGACGATCGATATTGCGGGCACATTTTATTTCCGGCCCGAAGGTGTGAACAAGCTGTGGCTGTGTCCGCATGACGAAACCCCGGTTGAACCCGGCGATGCCTCGCCCGAA